>DATAXU010000213.1:0-20944 GCA_036272955.1 Verrucomicrobiia bacterium | reverse complement strand
CGGCGACGGCGTTGCGGCTTTCGGTGCGCATGATGTTGCCCACTGTCACCAGCAGCGCACGGCCAATCGCGCCGGAAGGGTGGTGCCGGGCGTAATCCTTTTCCTTAAAGCCGCGGGCGCGCAGCACGGTCATGGCCAGGGCGTCGCCGAGGGCGAGCATGGCGGTGGTGCTGGCGGTCGGAGCGAGATTGAAGGGACAGGCTTCCTTGGGGATTCTCACGTTCAATATGACATCGCTGTAGCGGGCCAGGGAGGATTTGACGGCGCCGGTCATCGAAATTATTTTGACAGAAAATCGCTTCAACGCGGGGATCAAATTCAACAGCTCCTCGGTTTCCCCGGAATAGCTGAGGGCCAGGATGACGTCGCCCTCGCTGACGATGCCAAGATCGCCGTGCAACGCATCGACACTGTGGAGGAAGACGCTCGTCGAGCCGGTGCTGGTGAGCGTCGCGGCGATTTTTTGGCCGATGTTGCCGGATTTGCCGATACCCACCACGACGACCTTCCCGCGCTGGCGCAACGCCTCGACGATAAAGCCCACCGCGGTGTCGAACGTGGCGTCGATTTGTTTGCGGACGGCTTTAAGCGCCGCAATTTCGATGTCGAATACTTCGCGGGCACGCGCCAAATGAATCATGCAGGGAGGTTGCCACACTACTAGACTTCCTTGAAAGGCGAATTACGGTAACAATGATGAAGGCGATATTGGCGGGTTTGTTGTCCCTATTGTCACTGGGGGTCCGGGCTGAGGTGGAACCGGCAACCGTTGCGCGTGATTATAACCATTTTGGATTCGAACTGCTGGCCCACGCGCGGCGGCAACTGGATCAAACGAACTATTTTTTGAGTCCGCCAGGCGCGGCGTTTGCGCTGTCGATGGTCGCGAACGGCGCCAAAGGGGAAACGTTGAGCCAGATGACAGCGACGTTGGAGGTGAAAGACCTTTCGATGATGGATTTGAACACGGCCAACAAGGCTCTGCTCGATCTTCTCACCTCGCAGGACCCCAAGCTGAAGCTGGAAATCGCCAACGGACTGTGGACGGACAAAAGCGCGGTGATCGAGCCGGAATTTGCGGCCGCCAACAAGTCTTCGTATAACGCGGAGGTTTTTAGCGCGGACTTCAAAGACCCTTCGTTTGTCAAGACCATTAACGACTGGGTCAGCGCGCAGACGGATGGGAAAATCCCGCAAATCGTCCAGGCGCCGCTGGACCCGATGCTGCGACTCATTGTGCTGGACGCGATTTATTTCAAAGGCTCGTGGGTCGAACCGTTTGACGCAAAACAGACGCGGGACCTTCCCTTCACACTTTCCGGCGGGGAGGTGGTGCAACATTCACGGATGGTCCGCACGGGACATTTTCGTTACCTGGAGGACGAGAAGTTTCAAGCGGTGGAACTGCCCTATGCGGGACGAGACATCAGCATGTTCGTGATTTTGCCCAAGGCAGGTTTGGATGAGTTTTTGCGGACGTTCACGGCGGAAGATTTCGCGCAATGGATGAGACGCATGGAATCGCGTCCCGGAACGATTGGACTGCCGCGATTCAAGCTGGAAAACGAATACGATCTGAAACCCGTCCTTGAAGCGATGGGGATGACCGCGGCATTCAGCGGCGAGGCGGATTTCAGCGGGATGGCGAGCGAGCGGCTTGACATCAGTTGGGTCAAGCAAAAAACTTACGTCGATGTCAATGAAGAGGGAACGGAGGCGGCGGCGGTGACGGGGATTGGAATCCGCGCAATGGTTGTCCAGCGTGAACCGCCGCCCTTTGACATGGTGGTGGACAAGCCGTTCTTTCTGGCCATCACGGAGCGAAAGACGGGGCTTATTTTATTTCTAGGGGCGATCTTTGACCCGCGCTGAGCCTTCACAAAATTTGGGTCACCATAGCAAGATCGATGCGGAAAACGCGATTTGCCGCGAGGGAATGGCAGTATCCAGCAATGTAAATTCCGCCGCTGATTTCGTTGCGGAAGACCAAAGAGACGCTGATTGTCCGAGGCGCGCCCGGCACGGAACCTCCAACGTAAACGAAGGTGATTTTTTCGCCGGTGAGCATCCCTCGAACGAACAAGGTCACCAGGGGATCATCAGAGGCGACGACGGGGATTCGCGGCTGGCCCAACCATTGGATGAGTTTTTCGCGGCGAAACAGCTTTGCGTATAGGCCGGACTTTACCAGAGCCGGCCCAAGGAGTTTTGGTTCACTTTTCATCCAACCAAGGTAGCAATGCGGGGTGGACAAAGGCTGTCCAACCAAAAGATTTTGGAGACTGGGCATCTAATTGACATCGAATGCCGAATGCGGTGTAATGCTCTACGGCGATCTCCGTTTGCTGTGATTGGCAAACGTGAACGATCCAGCCAACAATCCCGTGAACAGAAATATTATCCTTGGAGCGATGCTCGGTATTCTGACAGCAACCGCCGCTTGCGCTCAACAAATCCTCTACGTTAACCAATCCGCTCCGCTTAGTTCGACTCAGGACGGGACTTCGTGGACAAACGCCTACCGCGAGTTGCGCGACGCGCTCAACAGTCCGAATCTTCAACCCTCCGCCACCAACCCTGTTCAGATTTGGGTCGCAAAAGGCACCTACAAACCGACTGATGGCACAAACCAGTCTGCGACCTTCGCGATCAAAAGTTACCTCTCGGTCCTCGGGGGCTTTGCAGGAACGGAATTAACGCCGGACGGCCGTCCCAATCCTCCTCCGCTGACGGTGCTCAGCGGCGACATCGGTATTCCGCAGGCCCAATCAGTGAATGCGAACACGACTGAACTTGGGTCCGTGCCGATCGATTACTCGGACCCCGGAACGCTGGACAATTGCTACAATGTGATCACCGCAATCGGCGTTTCCAATGCTGTATTGGATACCCTGGTCGTGACAGCAGGGACCGCTTTTGGGGCGCTTAACGACACGAACCTTACGTCCTTGCAGATCGACGGCATGATCACGCCGCAGTTCCAGGATCCAGACGACACAAACGACGTATTCAATGGCCAGGGCATGAGTCCGTTGACGAACACGGTGGTGGGGGGCGGCCTTTACTTTCAAGGGTCACACGACCGACCGGCTACCGAGGTGACGCTGGCGGTTGAATATTGCCAGTTTGTCAATAATAGCTCGCAGGCCTATGGCGGCGGCATCGGCGGGTCCGAGGGGAACCTCTCCATCCTGTCATCGACCTTCATCAACAATCAAGCCGTGCTGGAGGGCGGGGCATTCTGGGGTCTCAACGAGAAAGCAGACATGGAAGAATGCACATTTTTCGACAATTCGGCCGGGGCGTGGGGTGGCGCCGTGTTGAGCCGGACGCTGCCCTCCACGGAAACCACCGTCGATACCACCGACTCGGGCGGCCTGGACGTGGCGCATGGCGTCGTTACAGAAAATACCGCCATCTCCACCGCCAAAGAGGCGTTTCAAATCGATGCGGGGACGAGTGTGTTTCAGAAGATCGGCAGGGCGGTGGGATTCCAACTTGAACCGGCAGTGCAGTTGTATAAGCCGGTTGGGATTTGGGACGCATTCAAATCTGGTTACGACAGCGGGGCTGGCTTGAGTGGTGGCATCACGGAAGGTCTGCGGAGCGCAGGCCAGGCGGTGCAGGCCGCGGACAGTACCTCGCTGGCGCTGGCCTCGCTCGATGCGTTAAACACGGCTTATACCGCGATCAGTCTCGCTGACCTTTTAGGGGACCTTGGATTCGATTTAGCGGTTGCATACGGGGCGGACACGAATAACGCGGCTGCGCGGGGTTGGGAGAAATTCGACTCCGGATTCAACACCTATGCAACGCCGTCGGGGTGGGCTCTGTTGCTCGCCCAAGCCGTAGGCGCGAACACTCCCACCTTCGACCAGCAGGCACACAACATCAAAGAGTTGGAATTGGGGCTGTACAATCTTGAAGCGCCCGACAGCATGTTGAACTGCACCTTTGCCGGAAACGTCGCCCCTGACGGCGGGGCGTTATGCCTGGTCTATCAAAATTCACATGTGGAAGGCTGCGATTTCTACGAGAATACGGCCGAAAACGGTGGGGCGGTTTTCAGCACCTCGTATAATACACCATTCTTCATCAGTTGCGTTTTCGAGCAGAATGAGGGGACATTCGGCCACAGTGCGATCGCCAACGTGTACCATTCGCGCGCGCAAATTGTTAATTGCACTGTGGTTAATAATATGTCCACTCCCTCCAATGGGTTCGCGATCGGGGTCGAGATGGGATCAGAAATACAAATCGCCAACTCTATCCTTTGGGGCAACGTCAATGGCGACCCTGCCAATACGAACGGGGGCGCCGACCTGTACGTTGCCACTCGCGCGACCCTGGGGACCAACGCCATCGTTGACATTGGGACGGACACCAACGTTGTTCCCGCCTACACCAATGCTCAACAAGCTTATGATGCCGCCGGCCCATCTTACGGGGATTGGATTGGCATTTGCGAACTGAACCATTGCTGCGTGCAGAGTCTGAACACGTTGCCAGTGGGCACGGAAAACTTCATGGAATTCTCGGATATAACCGGCCAGAATATCACGCAGCAAATCGACCAAATCGAAGCCAATTATGCAATGGCTGACAACGCGGGCACGCTTCCGTCGTACGGGTTCATCAACATCGGAGAAGGCATTCGCCCGGGATTTCTCACGGCTACCAATGCCAATACCGCGCAAGACCCGAGGCTTTCGAGATTCACGCCTGCCTACAATTCCGTGGCTGTCGATGCGGGCAATGATGCGCGCCTGAATAATGGAATTATCGAAAGTTACACAGACGAGGATTTTAATGGGGACCCGCGTTTGCAAGGGGCGGCATTGGATATGGGTGCGGTGGAATACCAGGGTTATACCACTAACGGAGGCAACATTGTGTACGTCAACCAGGCAGCCACGGGGGACGGCTCTGGCCGCGATTGGGCAGACGCGATGACAAACCTTCAGCCTGCGTTGGATTTGCCGGGATCGCAGGTGTGGGTCGCTCAAGGGACCTACTATCCCACCAGCGGCACCAACCCAAACGCTTCGTTTGTCATTACCAACGGAAATGTCGTCCTTGGCGGATTTCGCGGGGGCGAAACGTCCCCCAGCCAGCGACTGCCTGATTTTCTGTCGATCCTCAGCGGCAACATCGGCAATCCGAACATCGATTCCGATAACAGCGAGACAGTTGTCGTCTGTGAAGGGGACAGGAGTACGGTGCTCGACGGGTTTGTCATTACCAAAGGCCGCGGGCAGTTCGGCGCCGGACTATCCGGGACAGGCGCCACCATCCAGAACTGCACTTTTCTTGACAACGCCGCGACTTTCGAAGGCGGGGCGGTCTTGGGATCCGGTTTCTTGTTGAAGAATTGCTCCTTCTCCGGCAATTCAGCGCCGGAGGGAGGGGCGATTTTCGGCGACGGTCTGGAGATTCAGAATTGCAGCTTCACATGGAACAGCGCAACGCGCGGCGGCGGCCTTTTCCTCGATTCCGAGCAGCCTTCGACACTTTATAATTGCCTCTTTGCGAGCAATTCGGTGGCCGGGGTGGACGATGCCGGCGGCGGCGCCATTTACGGCAATACGGCCAGGGCGGCTGCTTATAATTGCACATTGACTGAAAACAACGTGCTGGCCAATAGCGGCGGAGTGGTGGGAGGCGCGGGAATTGAATGGGCGGGCGCGGGTGAGTTGTTGGCCCAAAATTGCATCTTCTGGGCGAATCAGGCGAACAATGGAAGCGGCCCGGTGACTTCTGTCGAACAGCAGCAAATCCACCTCTCGGCCTCCGCGACGCTGGAAGGTTTATCTTTCAATTTGATCCAGGGACTGGCCGGCTATGCGACGAGCGGCGTCTCGAACCTACTTGCGGATCCCGCGTTTCAAAACACGGAATCCGGCAATTTCCAACTCAGCTCTTATTCTTCGGCGATCGATGCCGGATCGAACCAGCCGGCAGGCGCTCCTACGACGGACCTTGCCGGCAATCCCCGCATCGTTAATCGCGCCATTGACATGGGCGCGTTGGAATTCCAGGGAACGCCGACGCCGCTCAGTTCGTTCCTCACAGTGACATCCACATGTGACGGCAACGGGAACATCTATTTGTTGCAGCTTCTGACGAACGCTGTCCTGACCAATTACTCGTGGGCGGTGAACCGCAACGATGGCAACGGATTTGTCTCCGTCACGAACGATTCGGTCACGTCGGGCGCGCAAACGGCGGCGCTGACGCTGACCCATCCACCTTTGGCGATGGGGGGCTTCCAGTACCGATTGCAGGCCGGGGGGTTCATTTCACAAAGCATCGCCCTGCGGGTTTCCGAATCGGTCATCTATGTAAAAGCGGCCGCAGCCGGCCAGAACAACGGCAGCAGTTGGGCCAATGCCTTTACCAACCTCGGGGCAGCCTTGTCCATTGCGGCGCCGTGCTCTCAAATCTGGGTGGCGGCGGGAACTTACTATCCCACTGCCATCGGTTCGGGAAATCGGCAGGCCGGGTTTCAAATGGCGCAGGGAGTCGCTGTGTACGGTGGCTTTGCGGGCACGGAGACATCGCTCGACCAACGGAATTGGATGTCGAATCTCACGGTCCTGAGTGGATGCATTGAATTCGCGGACACGTTTGATCCGGAAGCCGACAGTTTTCACGTCATTGCCAACGACGGCTCCAATCCAGCGACACGGATCGATGCGACTGCAATCCTGGACGGTTTCACCCTATTCGGCGCGGTGCAGGGATCTGTTCTGAATATCGATGCCAGCCCAACATTTGCTCACTGCGTATTTATCGACAACGAATCGGTTTCATCCGCCATTGTTGACAACGGCACGGCGGCGCCGAGCTTTAGCCAGTGTATTTTTGCGCGGGTGACGCTGGCCGCGTGCGGGTCCGGTGGGGCAAGTTTTACAGTGACGAATACGCCCGACCTGGCGGAATCTTATCAATGGCAGGTGAACGACGGCAGCGGTTTCGTCCCGATTTCCAACGGCGGCAATTTCAGCCTGATCACCAATGGGAACGGCCTCTCCTTTAATATCGCTTTGGCCGTTGCGAACGGGGCTTCCTATCGCTTCACTATTCCCGGTGCCGGTTACGCCGCGCCGTCGTCAACGTTTTATCTGACGCCGCCTTCCATTTACTACGTCAATGCCGCCGTGACTGGAGGAGCCGGCAATGGGAGTTCGTGGGCGAACGCCTTTTCTGACCTTGCGGCGGCGATCTCCAATGCCCCGTCTTGCAGTCAGTTGTGGGTTGCCCGCGGGCGCTATTCGGCTCTTTCAGCGGGCGGTGTCTTTTCGTTGAAACCGGGAGTGGGAATCTACGGCGGGTTTGCCGGCACGGAAACCAATCTTACACAGCGCAATCTCTCGCTCAACCTTTGCTACCTCACGCAAATCACAAACTTTTCGGTTATCGCCAATGATGGGACGTCGTCGCTCACCGCCCTCGATGCCTCCGCCGTGCTGGATGGATTTGCGTTCTCGAATATTACCAATTCGCCTGTGATCAGGAACGTGGATGCGAGTCCAACGATTCGCAATTGCACCTTCACCGGCAACACTTCCTATTCGATCTGGAATCAGAGCAGCCAGCCGTCGATAAGCGGCTGTGTGTTCAGCAATAATTCGCAGATTGCCATTCTGAACCAGCAATCGGACGCGCTGGTGCAAAGCAATATTTTCAGCGGCCAGGCCAACTCGGGGGGAAACGGCGCCAGCATCGTCAACAATGCTTCCAGTCCGGCGATTGATGATTGCGTTTTCATGAATAACAAAGCGGGTTATGGCGCCGCGATTTACAATGAGGGGACGTCACGACCGTTAATCCTGAATTGCATTTTCAACAATAACACAGCGGATTCTGGCGGCGCGGTGTACGACGAGGGAACTGCGTTGCCGGCAATTCGCAATTGCCTGTTTTACAATAATAGCGCGCCGGAATTTCGCGGGGGGGCGATTGCGGATAGCGGCAGCGGAGTTGTTCTCGTCAACTGCACGTTTGCCAATAACCAGGCGCTCTTTTCAGGGGCCGCAATGCTGTTGCAAGCCCCCAGCAACGTGGTGGAGAATTGCATCTTTTGGGATAACCGGCTTTCCACTTCGCTGTATGCCACCCCGGAAACAAGCCAGATAGACGCCTCCGCCGGCGGGTTGCAGTTGTCACACTCGCTCGTCCAGGGGTTGGGAGCGTTATCGGGAAGCAACAACATTGGCTTTGCCCCGCTCTTTGCCGGCGAAAGTTCCAACAATTATCGTTTGAGCTTTTTTTCCCCGGCAATCAATGCCGGTCTCACCACTGGACTGGATGCAACCGATCTCGACGGCAACCCGCGCGTGGTTGGCAGCGCGGTCGATATGGGTGCGTATGAATTCCAGACGTCGCCCCAGCCCGCGATCGATCTTCTCAGCACGCCCTTCTCGCAATCAATCTGCGTCGGCGGGACCGCGGCGTTTGCAATCACCGCTGCCACCGGTTCGAATTATACCTACCTTTGGGAAACGAATATCGGGAATGGGAACTACTTTCCGATTACCTCCGGAGGCGCAGTCACCATCGTAAATTCGAGCAACTCCAGCACCCTTTCGGTTTCGTCCGCCACCCTGGCGCAGAATGGTCTCGGTGTGGAGGTGACCATCGGTAATTACGTCTCCAGCGCGGCGCTCCTGACCGTTGACACGCCGGAAGT
Organism: Verrucomicrobiia bacterium; assembly: GCA_036272955.1. Classification (GTDB taxonomy): domain Bacteria; phylum Verrucomicrobiota; class Verrucomicrobiia; order Limisphaerales; family Palsa-1400; genus DATAUD01. The sequence goes on along the minus strand of DATAXU010000213.1, from coordinate 12,252 downwards.
AATCTATGTGTCTCCATCGGCCCGCGGCACAGGGAACGGCTCAAGCTGGGCCAATGCGTTCACCAATTTTACCGCGGCCGTCAACGCTGCGCCGCCCTGTTCGCAATTGTGGGTCGCTGGCGGTTTCTATTCGGGGACCGGCATGCAACTAAAAAGCAGCGTGACGATCTATGGTGGATTCGCTGGCAATGAGACGACGCTCGCGCAACGAAATTGGACCAACCACCCCAGCGTCCTAACGGGCGCGGGAGCCCAGCCGATATTCGATAACGAAGGCACGCTTGCGCCCATTGACTCGTCGGCGGTGCTCGATGGTTTCACATTCACCGGCGGCGGCCTGTGGAACGCCGCATCATCGCCCGTCGTGCGTAACTGCACCTTCACGCAATCCAGTGCCGCGGCGGTCCAAAATCTCGACGGCGCCAGCCCGGCTTTCGTCAATGATATTTTCGCTTCCAACAGCTTTGGCGCGATGATCAACGAGAATTCCACCGTCTTGATTACCAACTGCCTTTTTGAGGCAAACAGCGCGGGGGCCGACCCTGGCGGCGCGATTGAAAGCGATTCTTCGGTTGTCACTGTAATTGACTCTAAATTCCTGGGAAACAATTCCCGGGAGGGCGGCGCGGTCGATTCACGCGGAGGCGCGACGTTCATTTCGCGCAGTTACTTTGAAAGCAATTCGGCTCCTGGCGGCGGCGCGCTTTCGCTGTGGGACGGTTCGAGCCAGATCGTCGATTCCCTTCTCGCCAACAACACCGCAAGTGAATACGGCGCGGCGATCTATCTCTTGAACAACGCCACCACCCTGCGCAATTGCACTGTGGCGCAAAATTCCGTTTCGAATGGCCGTGTGGGCGGCGTGCTGGCGGAAGCCGGGAGTTTGACGGCCTGGAATTGCATTCTATGGAATAATTTGGACAGCTCTTCTGCCACTCCTTACGAAGCCGGCCAACTCGATTCCGTCGGCGGCGGTGGCGTTACCGTTTCCAACAGTTGCATTACGGGGTTGAGCCAGTTCCAGGGGCATTTCAACATTCCGTTTGATCCGATCTTAAGCAGCAGTTTTGTTTTGAGTCCGTATTCCCCTTGTGTGAATGCAGGCAACTCCGCCAGCGCGCCAGGCGATCCTTATGATTTGAGCCATAACGCTCGCATTGTCGGAAGCGCGGTGGATATGGGAGCGTTCGAGTTGCAAAGCGCCGCCGCACAAGCCGTGGCGTTTCTCTCGGTGCCGACGTCGCTTCAGGTCTGCCCCGGCGAAAATGCGATCTTCACGCTTGTTACCGAGACTAACGCCGGAAGCGCCGTTGTTTGGACGGAGAACTCGGCGCCGATTCACAACGACGCCAATCATTTGATTTTGCAGAGCAACACAACCTCGATTCTCATTGTTTCAAATGTCTCGTCCGCCATGTCTGGTTGGACGTATCAATTTTCATTGCCGACACAGACGCCTTTTGTCTCGCCCGTCCTGTCCCTTTCAATCCTCACGCCTCAAATTATCTATGTCAACGCCTCGGCCCATGGCGCGGGAAATGGCCAGGATTGGGCAGACGCATTCACCACCTTGCAGCCCGCTCTCGCCATGGCGGACAATTGCTCGCAAATCTGGGTCGCGCACGGCGTTTATTCCCCCACGACGCTGCCGAACCAGCGCGTGTCTTTCCCGTTCAATTCCGGGATGCAGTTATTCGGCGGCTTCGCGGGCAATGAAACCTCGCTCAGCCAGCGCAATTGGCAAACCAACATCTGCAACCTTGTGGGAACACCGGTCGATGCCGTCGTCGCGGTCACGCCGGGCGCGGATCGTTCTGCCCTGCTGGACGGCTTTTTTATAATGGGAACCAATGGTCAATATGGGCTGGAAAATATTGGGGCAAGCCCGACGGTGCGTCATTGCGTCTTTGCCGGCAATTCCGGAAGCGCCTTCTTCAACTGGAACGGTTCGGACCCATTGATCGACAGTTGTCTTTTTTCCAATAATCTGCAAACCGCCGTCTATAGTGGTCTCTCGTCTCTTCTCATCACCAACTGCTCGTTCGTCTCGAATTTGTCCGGCGCGATTTACAATTTTGAAGGATCGGCGAGTGTTTCCAATTCGCTCTTTGACGGCAATTCCACGGCTGGCAACGGGGCCGGCATTTATGATTCCTCCGCCACCGACACCGTCGTCTATTGCACTTTCCGCCACAATTCCTCCAGCGGCGGCGGCGGGGCGGTTGCTTGCGATGGGACGTCCAGCTCAATTCTCAATTGCCTTTTTTACGGCAATTCCGCGGTGGGGACTGCCGGGGCGATTTTCAATCGATCCTCCGTCCAGACAATCGTCAACTCAACGATTGCGGGAAACCAGGCATCATATGGAGGTGGCCTGGGCCAATATGGGGGAACCAACGTGCTCCTCAACAGCATCGTTTGGGGCAACAGCGATCTTTACAGCCGGACTTCGCTGGCAATGCAATGGTACAACGCGGCTGGCAGCGAGGTGGCCTCGAATTCGGACGTCGAGGGCTGGCCGGGCGGAGTTCTCGCGGACTCCTTCCGCAATTTTGGTCTTGACCCCCTGTTCACGAATCCTGGCCAGAACGACTACACGCTGCAGGGTTACTCTCCGGCTATCGGTTCGGGTGCGGTCACCTTTGCGCCAGGGTTGCCGGTGGACCTTGCGGGTTCTCCACGGGTTGTCAATAATAGACTGGATCAGGGCGCTTACACGGCGTTGCAAGACTTCGGCAACCCTCCGGCCATTGTCAGTCCGCCGGCATCGCAAAGCGCGTGTCCCGGCGGCAATGTTTCTTTCACCGTGGATGCCGTCATCAGCGGCTGGCAATTTTACAACAGCAATCTGGCCTCGTGGCAATCCCTGACCAACCCGCCTTCGACCAATTTTCCTTTTGCCTACTCGTATTCGATCAGCACGACGAACAATGAATTCGACCTCAATCTCTCGAATGTGACGACAAACATGAATGGGTTTATGTTTCGTCCGCAATATTCGCCTTATTCGGGTTATACCGGCTCGGCGTTCACTCTTACCATCTTGCCCCCCTCGGTCATTTACGTAAATGCGGCGGCCCCTGCAAACGGCGATGGCACTTCATGGGCTTCGGCTTTCAGTTCGATTTCGACGGCACTCAATGAATCAGGGGCATGCCACCCGGAAGTTTGGGTGACGGGCGGGATCTATACACCGCCAGCCGCGGGTTTCAACGTTCCGGCAGGCGTGGCCCTTTATGGTGGTTTTACGGGAACCGAAACCAAACGCTCGCAACGTAACTGGTCGCTTCATCCGGCGATTCTGGATGGCGGTGGTGCTTCGATGAACATGGTCAGTTTTAATGCGCCCGCCGACACCAACACAACGCTCGATGGCTTTATTCTTCAAAACGTCAATGGATTGGCGCTCGCCGCCTTTAATTGCAGTCCAGCCATTCAGAATTGTGTGGTGCGGCAAATCACGGGCGCCGGAATATTTATTTACAGCGGCAACCCGTTCATCGCCAACTCGTCCTTTGTCTCGAACACCGTTGGCGCCGGATGGCCCGCCGTGGTCAGCATGTATAATTCGCAATCGACCATTCTGAATTGCGTTTTGAGCGGAAACGGAGGCAACGGAGTGCAGAGCTATTGGGAGGGTGGAACCAAGCCATTCCCATCCCCAAATTTCCTGGACTGCCTTGTGACGGGCAACAGCGGCACGGGAATCACCCTCAACCAGGGCGCCGGTTCCATTGTCAATTGCACGATCAGCGCCAATGGCGGTGGTCTCAACATCGACACCGCTGAGATTAACGTTTACAATTGCATCATCTGGGACAATGGCGGCCCCAATACGGGTTACACCGTGGCTGAAAACCAAATCCTTAATATTCAGTCTCTTCTTTACCTCTACAGTTCCTGCATTTATCAATATGATCCCGCCGCGCAGGTGGGCGATCTCGACGGCGGTATTTATTACGGCAGCGACACAATGGCCGACCCATACTTTCGGACTCCTGTTTTGCCGCAAAGCGTGCCAACCACCACGGGTGATTTTCATTTGCAGCCCTGCTCACCCCTCATAGCGCAAGGCAATCTGGGCGTGACGGGCGGAATATCTCTCGATCTCGATGGCACTGCGCGCACTCAGGGCGGGACGGTGGATCTGGGCGCTTATGAATTTGCCGGCACGAACGTCTCTATTCCGATCTTAATCACATTGCAACCCTCCGACTTGGCTTACTGCCCGCTCAATTTGAACCAATTCTCAGTAGGAGTCTCCACCAACGGCGCTGTTTTTCAATGGCAGGTCAACCAGGGAAGCGGATTTGCCACAATTTCCGACAACGTCAATTACAGCGGCTCTTCCAGCGCAGTGCTTACCATTTCCAACGCGGTCCCCGCCATGAACGGATACAATTTTCGTTGTCTGGTGGCCAACAGCGCGGGTTGCACGGCATATTCGCAAAGCGCGACGCTGGCCGTTCCGCAAAGCACGCTTTGGTACGTGAAGGCCTCTGCCGCTCCCGGCGGAAACGGCCTCTCCTGGCAGACCGCTTTCACTAACATTGCGCAAGCCCAGGCGAATATAAGCGCATCAGATTGCGACAGCGAAATCTGGGTGGCCGCGGGAATTTATTCGGGACCAGTTTCCTTGCGGGACAATGTCCATCTGCTCGGCGGTTTCAACGGAACTGAAACCACAGCCGGCCAACGCCAGTGGCAGTCGAACGCAACCATCCTGACGGGAGCCAATCCCGTAGTGATCGCCCTCAACGACAATCCGACAGCACAACTCGATGGATTCGTAATAAAATCGGCGACAGTCGGAGTGTCCATTTCCGGCGGCAATCCCCAATTGCTCAATTGCGCCTTCACTTCAAACGCCCAGGCGGTCACCATGACGGGGGGCCAACCGGCAATTGAGGGCTGCATCTTCACCAACAATGCCAGTGCCCTTGTCTTGAACCAAAGCAGTCCATCCATCCAACGATGCGTCTTCAGTGGCAATCAGGCAACTTCCGGGGCGGCTCTTTATAGCTCCGGACAATCGGGCGGTTCTGTCGCAAACTCGCTTTTCAGCGGCAATACCGCCACGAGCGCGGGTGCTGCGATCTATCTCGCGGGTGACGGAAGCCAGCTTACGTTGAACAACTGCACGGTCACCGGCAATAACGCGGCGTCCAGCCCCTCCGGCGGTGGTTTGCTTGCCGCCTACAATTGCGTTTTCTGGAATAATTCCGGCGCGGTGTATGGTTCCGTGACCGTCAATAATTCTTTACAGACCGACCCGTTCTTTGTGCTGGCGATTGCTTCCTCGGCCGCTCCCACAACAGCGGGCGATTTCCACGCCGCCCCGTGTTCGCCGATAATTAATGCGGGCAATAACAATTTGATTGTCGGAGCGCTGGACCTGGACGGGAACCCGCGTGTTGCGGACGCGACCGTGGACTTGGGCGCCTATGAGTATCAGCAGATTTCCCTGCACGTGGCCGTGAACCCGACCGCAGCGACCGGTTCGTACGGGACACCGGTGCAATTCACGGCCATCCCCAACCAGACTAACGCCGGATTCACGTATCAATGGATGGCCAGCCAAAACGGCGCGAGCTTTGCAAACGTGCAAAACGGTCCGAACTATTCCGGCGCATTGACGCACGTGCTGACTATTTCCAACGCGCCTGATTCCTTCAACAACAACCAGTATGTTTGCGTCGTGCAAAATGGCCCATGCCAGGCCACCAGCATGACGGCGGTTTACTCCAACGTCTATACACTGCCTGCAAATTTCGTTGCACTCACCAACGGGACAGGCAGCCAGGTGACTTTCAATCTTCCTATCGGCATCCAGACTGGCAGCGCGTCCGATCAAACGATTGCGGTTTACCCGATGGAAACAGGCCGGTTGCTCGCCGCCAATGGAAGTCTTTCGTCGATCCTCGTTAGTAACGGGACGGTGGTTCTTAATCCGAGCCATCCGTTCAAGGCGGGCGAGCCGGTTTCCGTTACGGCCACGGAAGGATTACAAGTGGCGGGCGGGTTTGGAATTGAGCCTTTTGTCTGGGAGTTCCAGGCTCCTGTGAGTAGTAGCGCCAACCGCGCCTTCCTGGCGGCTGCTGAGTCGCTCGGCACGGGCACGGATGTCGCTGTGGGAGATGTCAACGGTGACGGTTCGGTGGACTTCCTGGCCGCCACCGCCAATGGCGCAGGCACATGGACTAATGATGGCCGTGGCGGATTTCGCAGTAGCGGACTGGTTACTGCCAGCAACGTCATAGCCGTCGCCTTGGCCGACGTCGATGGCAACGGAACCCTCGACGCCATAACAGTTCGGAACGACGGCACAGTTCACGTTGCGTTCAATAACGGATCGGGCGCCTTCACCGATAGCGGTCAAGCCTTCGGCGCGGGGGTGCAGTCCATTGCAGTGGGAGACGTCAATGGCGACGGTTTTCTGGACATCGCCGCTGTCGGCTCCGGCCCTGCGCGAGTATTTCTCAACAGCGGTTCAGGAACATTTATTGACAGCGGGCAGAGACTGACAAATCCCCCGGCGGCGAGTGTCACTCTGGCAGATCTTAACGGCGACGGCGCATTGGATCTCATTGTGCCGGGCAGATTTGGCCAAACATCTAAAATCTGGTTCAATAACGGTCTGGGCGGATTCACCGATAGCGGGCAGAGCCTCGGAACGGGCGATGCTCAAAGGGCGGCGGCGGGCGATTTGAACGGCGACGGTTTCGTGGACCTCGTGATCGCCAATGCGGATTCCCCAAGCACGGTCTGGACAAACAATGGCGCAGGATTTTTTACCCAGGTCATTTCCCAGGTCAACGCGCTTCGCCCGACCGATTCCATCGTTTCGGAATTTGGCGGCGATATCCGCAGCCCAACCAATTTGCTCGATGGGAATCCCAACACGTTCTATCAGGTTGACAGTCTTGAGGCGGAGTTTCTAATCACTCCCGGCGCGGGGCCTACGGTGGTGACCGCCATCCGGTTGACTTCTTCGGGCGATTTCGGGGCCGACCCCGGACAGATTGCCTTTTCGGGGACCAAGCCGGATGGAACCGTCCTCAACTTCGGGTTTTTCGACGTCAGCTTTCCTGGCCTCGAAACCACAATCACGATTCCCATTTCCAATAACGTGGCGCTGTCCAGCTATACGCTTTTGCTCCGCGTCACTAATCCGCAGAACGTCGATTTGGAACTTGCGGACGTCCAATTCATCCGCGGCGATGTGCCGGTTCTCGGCCCCGCCGCCACGGATGTTGCGCTTGGCGATATCGATGGCAACGGCGCACTGGACGCGGTTTTGGCGCGACCGGATGGATCGCGGGAAATCTGGCTCAACGATGGACACGGCAATTTTGCCCGCGACAGCCGGCAGTTGAACGCTGGATCCCTTGGACGATTGGCGTTGGCGGATTTCGACGGAGATGGCGATCTCGATCTCCTGCAGGCGGGCGGAGCGGCCGGAACCAATTCCGTGGCGCTGCTCCAGCTTGCCGATGCGCGCGGGAACGATCTGGCCGCCATACCTGTGCCGGCAGCCGCCTTTTCCAATAAATTTGTCGCGTTGGGCGATGGCGCATTGACCCAGGTGAAAATCATCGGCCTTCCGGCTCACGGCTTGTTGTCGCTCAACGGCTCCGCCGTTCAAATCAATCAGCAAATCCCATCCGCCTCAATCGCCAATCTCGTCTATTCCGGCAACGCGGGGTTTGACGGCATGGACGAATTTTCCTGGCAAGGTTCGTCCAGCGGCGGGAGCACGACCAACATTTTACCCATCTATGTGCTGGTTCAAAATGCGCCGGGAGGTCCCATTACCGTAAACGAAACGATCCTGGTCAACCAGGGAGGGACGGCTGCGGAACTGACCAACGGGGCTTCCTCTGTGCTGGCCGGCGATTCCGATTCCGCCGGAGAGCCACTCACCGGAGTTGAACTGGTTTCAGGTCCGTCCCACGGAACTCTGCTCCTGAACTTTGACGGCACATTTCGTTACACTCACGACGGCAGCGAATCCACCGCGGATGGTTTTGTTTACCGCGTTTGGGATGCCGCGGGCGCCTCCACCAATGGCAGCGTCCAGATTATTATTACGAATATTTCGGGACCCGTCGCGCAAACGCAATCGGTGACCAACGTCGAGGATGCGCCCTTTGCAATCACGCTCAGCGGTTCTTCTCCCGGCGGCGGAGCGCTTGCCTATACGATCGTTCAACCGCCTTCCCATGGAGTGTTGAGCGGCTCGGCGTCCAATCTGCTTTACAGCCCGACGCTTTACTATTCCGGGCCGGACAGCTTCACCTTCAGCGTCAACGACGGCCAATTAAGTTCCGCTCCAGCCGTCGTTTCGATCACTTTGCTCCACACAAATCATTCACCGATCGTGACCAATACGTCTCTTTCCGAGCCCGAGGACGCGCCCTTTTCAATTTCGCTGAGCGCGTTTGACCCGGACGGGAACGCGCTGACATATTCCGTAACGACCCCTCCCGCGCATGGCAGCTTGACGGGTGTTCCACCGAATCTGACGTACACGCCGGTGCTGTATTACGTGGGGCCGGACAGCTTTTCTTTTCAAGCAAGCGACGATCACAGCACATCGGGTCCGGGCGTGGTTTCCATAACGTTGACCCATGTCAATCACGCGCCGGTGGCTGTATCGCAATCCCTTACCGAGCCGGAAGATTCGCCTTTCAACATTTCCCTTTCCGCGACTGACGTGGATGGCGATTCATTGACTTACGCAGTGCTCAACCCGCCCAGTCACGGAAGTTTAAGCGGCACACCCCCGAAACTTGTTTATACACCGGTCTTGTACTACGTGGGGGCGGACAGCTTCACGTTTGCGGCAAATGACGGGCATACGAACTCGACTCCCGGCGTGATCGGCATCCAACTCACTCACATCAACCACGCCCCTCTGACTTCCAATCAATTCCTGAATATCCCGGAAAATACGGCCGCAAATATTACTTTGACGGCGGTGGATCTTGATGGGAATCCCATCACTTTTTCCATTACGCAATCTCCATTGCACGGCGCATTGAGCGGCACGCCTCCGAACTTGACGTATCTTCCAATTGCAAATTTTCTGGGAAATGATTCGTTTGGATTTGCCGTGGCGGATAATCAGGGAAATACCAATACAGGCGTCGTGTCCCTCTCGGTTTTGAACTTCAACCTCATCGTCAGCAACACGCTCGACAACGGCCAGGGCAGCCTGCGCCAGGCCATCGCTGTCGCCAGTTCCGTTCCCAGCCAGTTCGCCTGGAACATCGGCTTTGCCCCTGCATTATCTGGTGAGACAATTTCTTTGACCAATACGGCGCCGGATGCGTTTGGTCCGTCGGCCCTGGTCGTCAGCAACCAAATCGTCATTGATGGCCGGGCCGCCGCCGGCCTCGGCATCGCCAGGAATTCGTCGGCAGCTTACATGCGTCTGTTCCATGTCACTCCAACCGGCAGCCTGACCCTCGACCACTTGACTGTAAGCGGCGGATTTGTCTTCGGCGTCTCCGGCGTGGCCGGGAATGGCGGCGGTGGCGGTGGCGCCGGCCTCGGCGGGGCCATCTATAACGAAGGCCAGCTTATCATCAGCAATTCCGTCATTTCCAATAACCTTGTCGCTGGAGGCGAGGGCGGAAGCGGCGGCGAGAGTCAGGACGTCGGTGGCAACGGTGGCGGCCCTTCTCCTGGCAACGGCGGAGAGTTCTTCAGCGATTTCGGTCAACCGGCGGGATTCGGCAGCGGTGGCGGCGGCTCGGGCGGCGCCAACAATCTCGGTCTGGGTGGCGATGGCGGATTTGGCGGCGGCAACGGCGGCGGAACCATCACGGGTCAAGGCGATGGCGGCGCAGGCGGCTTCGGTGGGGGCGGAGGCGGCGGTTCGTATGCCGACGGCGGCGGCGGATTGGGCGCGGGAGGCGCTATTTTTAACAACGGTGGCGCCGTGCAAATTGTAAACAGCGCCATTACCGGCAGCCTCGCCAACGGGGGGTTTGCTCCGCCGTCTTCAATCGCGGGAGCCGGACAAGGTTTAGGTTCGGCCATTTTCAGTCGTAATGGGACGGTCACTATTTACAACAGCAGCCTGACCAATGACGATTCCGATCTCGGCGGCGGCATTTATAATCTTGGCGATGGCGCCGAAAGCGTCGTCACGATGGAAGGAATCAACTTCGGTTTCTTTCAAGGAACCAATGTCGTTGACGCATCCATTGGCGGTGGCACGGCCACATCGACACCGCCACTGCAGTTCTATGCGTCCGTTTTCCGCGGTCAGTCGGCGACGATCAACGTCCTACCTCCCGCCTCGGGCCAAACCATAACTGCTGTTCAACCCGGCCTCTACGGCGGCGTCACCTTCACCGCCACGAATCTTACATACAAGGAGAACGGGGCCAACCAATCCGCCGACACCTTCAACTACTTTGTCACTGGCCCGCACGGTCTCAACAGCACCGGCGTCGTCCTGATGACGATCATTTTTACAAATCGACCTCCAGTGGCCGGCAACGTCTTTGCAATCGCCTATTCGGGCCGCCCTGTTTCCATCCCGGTGCTGGCGAGCGATTTCGACCCGGACGGCGATGCAATCTTCGTCTATAGCTATCAGAATCCCAGCCACGGAACCGTTTATCTGCAATCGACAAATTTTATCTACCAGGCAACGGACCTCTCTGCCACCAACGATTCCTTTACGTACCAGATTTCGGACACGTATGGCGCGCTTGCCGGCGCTACCGTCTTCATCACCATCTCGCCGCCCGTGCTGAATGTTTCGAGCGCGGGCGATTCCGGTCCGGGGACCCTCCGAAGTGCGATTGATTTTATCCAGTCCGTCCCTGCAACCGGGGGCTGGACAATCAATCTGGCCGGCAATCTGGCGGGGACAACAATAAAATTGGAAACCGCCGAAGGCAGCGATCCCTCGGGCAATTCCGCGTTTGTGATCAACGATCAGATCCTGATCAACGGCTCATCCGCGCCCGGAGTGGTCGTCGCCCGCGATTCCAACGGGCCTGCGATGCGGCTGTTCTGGATTTTGGGAAGCGGCGACCTGACTTTGCAAAACCTCACCCTGGCCGGAGGCCTTGCGCAAGGGGCCGCAAGCTCCTCCGGGCTTGGCGGCGCGATTTACAGCGAAGGATTCTGCACGCTCGACACGGTGCGCCTGACTGGCCACACCGCACAAGGAGGCGCCGGGACATCAGGCCAGGACGGAGCGATGGGGGCGGGCGGCGCGATCTACAACGCCTCGGCGCCACAGTTAACGGTCCTCAATTGTCAAATAGACGGAAACGGCGCGGTCGGGGGACCCGCCGGGAGCGCAACCAATCTGGCCGGCCAGGGCTGGGGCGGCGCCATCTACAACGACGAAAGTGACGTTCTGATCCAATCCGCCGTCATCGTCTCCAACGTGGCGGGCGAAGGAGGCGGCATTTTCGATGCGGCGGCGGATTCAGGAACGGAGAGCGCCATTGAAATGATAGGCGCCACTGTCAATAACCCCCGCGGCGGCACCAATGTCGTGCTCTATTCCCGCAATGGCGGGCAACCCTCCCTTGAGGGGCGTTCCAACACAGTCGCGAGTTCCGATGCCCCGGTGTTCCAGGACATGCCCGACCAAACGCAAAGCGGACCATTCTCCGTCAATTTCACCCTTGCGCTTCCACCTGGCTACACCAGCAATTACCAGCTCTTCATCCGGTCCGCAAACGAAGCCGTTCTTCCCAGTTCCAACCTCGGGCTATCCGGCAACGGAGGGAGTTGGACCCTGGAGATAACCAACGTCCCCGGGCAGTACGGCGAGACAGAAATCGATGTCGCGATTACCGACGGGGACACCTTTGTCGGGACTTTCTTTGACTTGACAGTCGCTCCTCCGAATACAAACGGGAACGTCGTTCCGTCCATCGTCACGACAAATGTTCTGGCATCGCATCAGCAATTCCAATTTCAATTTACGGGTGCGGCTGGACGCTCCTACGAAGTCCAAGCCTCCACCAATCTTCTCAACTGGCTGCCCGTCCAGGTGATTGCCGCCACCAACACCATTCTGGGCTTCATCGATCCGGCGGTGGCTGGCTTTCCGCACCGGTACTATCGCATCCGGCTGTTGCCGACCAACTCAATCCCCGCCACGCTGGGCTATTTCCGCGTTCTTACCAACGCCCATTTCCAAATGACGCTCACCGGTCAATCCGGCGGCACTTACCAAATTCAGACATCGACCAACCTGGTTAACTGGTCCGC
>DATAXU010000212.1:0-11027 GCA_036272955.1 Verrucomicrobiia bacterium | reverse complement strand
AATAGTTCGAATAGAAGGCCATGGATTGCCCGAGAAAAATGGCGAACAAATTGAGGGATACCAGTTTGCCGCGGTGTGCGTGCGGGGAAAGTTCGGCGATATAAATGGGCGCGAGCATCGAGGCGGCCCCCACAGCGATGCCCGCGACGATCCGGTAGCTGACAAAGGAGGAGTAATGGCTGGTCAACGCGCAACCGAGGGAGGAAAACAGGAATATCAACGCGGTTAAAATCAGTGTCTTTTTTCGCCCAACCCGGCTGCTTAAAGGGCCGGCAATAACACAGCCGGCCATACAGCCAATGATGATGCAACTGACCGTCCAGCCTTTGGTTACTTCATTTAGATTGTAAACGCTTGGGCTGGAAATGTATTCAATCACGCCGGAAATGACGGAAGTATCAAATCCAAAAAGAAAGCCGCCGGCTGCGCCGACGAGACAGACCAAGAGCAGATACAGGTTCATTGCATTTACTTGACTGAACGGTGGACGCCTACAAGCGGCCTAGTTTTTGCCGCCGCCCGGTTTTAGCCGACTTTTCGGCGGCCCGGACGATTTGCAGGGCGGCGATGGAATCATCGAGCGTGGACAACGGTTTTTCGCCCTGGCGAATGACGTGATTGATGAAAAAGTCGATTTCGCCGCGAAAGCCGTCTTCATAGCAGGGCAGCCCCCAGGCGGGTCCGCCATTGTCATCGAATTGCGCTTCGTTCCAGGAATAGGACAAGCCGCCGTTGGTTCCAAGGACCTTATATACGACAGTCCATGGATCATTAGTCGGATCGTTGACGGCCAGGCTGCACCAAAGATGAGCCAAGGCCCCGCCAGGCATTTCGCAGGTGATGGCGGCCTGATCGTGAATTTGGAATTTCCGGCGGCCGGCAGTCGAAGTGACAGCCATGACGCTGGTGGGATAGCCGAGCAAATAGAGCAGCGAATAGGCGTGATGAGTGCAAATCGAATAAAGCACCCCGGGGCCGTACTGGGCCAGGACCTCTTCTGAATGACGAATATTGTAAAGAATCCAGAGCGCGGCGACGTGGCCCAGTTTTTTGCCGGCAATCAAGCGACGGGCGCGCTGCAATGAGGGAACGTAAATGTAATTATGGGCCGGCATGCAGACGCGCCGGCATTTTTTGGCCGCCATCCGCAACTGGCGAATTTGAGCTGCGGACATGGCCACCGGTTTTTCGACAAGCACGTGTTTGCCGGCGCGCAACGCTTTGAGGGCAATGGGAACGTGCAGCGGAACCGCGGTTAAAACGTGGACTGCGTGAACACTTTCGTCCTCCAACAGTTTTTCCAGCTTTTTGAAAACCCGCCCGCCAAATTTTTCGGCGATCTTTTCCGTTTTTGCCGTGTCCGGATCGTAGGCGCCGACGAATCGCGCGCCGGGCGTAGCGGCAAGGCCGCGGCCATGCATTTCCGCGACGATACCCGCGCCGATAAAGGCGACGCCGACTTCGGAGTCGTTGGTCATAACCTATAAAAGCGAACCGCGTTGCCGCCGAAGATGTCACCTTCCCGCTTTGGATTGAGATGGGGTTGCAAGATGATTTGCAGCGCGCCGATAACCTGATCATAAGACCCCGCCAGGAGACAGACGGGCCAGTCGCTGCCGAACATGACGCGCTCAAAACCAAAGCAATCGAGAACGTGCTCGACGTAGGGACGCAGGTCGTCAGGGGTCCAACTGTTGTGGCTGGCTTCGGTAATCATTCCCGAAAGCTTGCAATGGAGATTGGGGTGCTTTGAGATTTCGGTCATCAAAGCCCGCCAGGGATCGAGTTTCCTGTGTTTGATTTCAGGCTTGGAGACATGGTCAATAACAGCCCGCAAATCCGGCGCGGCGTCGAGAACCTTCAGGACGTGCGGCAGGTGGCGGGTGTAAGTCAGCAATTCAAAGGCCACGTCGCGTTGGGTGACCAGCTTGAGCGACTCCTGGACACGCGGACGAAGTATCCAATCATCGTGTTTCAAATCCTGCAGCATGGGACGGAGACCGAGAAATTTCGGTTTGTCGATATATTCGTCCAACACTTTGGGAAAATCGGGGCTGTCCATGTCGAGCCAGCCGATGACTCCGGCAATGAAGTTGTTTTGGCTGGCCAGATTGAGAAGGAAATCTGTTTCCGGGACGGTTTGCGCCGCCTGGACGAGAATTGTTTTGTCGATCTTGTGTTTCTCCAGCGAGGGGCGAAGGTCGTCGGGAAGATAGTCGCTGCAGAGAGTCGGAACCGCCGGGCTCATCCAGTGATAATCGCCGCGGGCCGCTTTCCAGAAGTGCTGATGGCTGTCGATCCTCATGCCTTCATTTTGTATTGGTCGAGCTTATCGAAATCCCACGCGATGCCGAGGCCGGGTTCTTCGCTGGGACGAAAATAACCATCCTCCAACGTCATCGGTTTGCGGAGAACGGCGTCGAGGGAGGGAATATATTCGACAAACAAACCGTTCTGGATGGATGCAACCAGAGGAAGATGAAGTTCCATGACAAAGTGGGGGCTGACACTCATGTTGTAGCAGGAGGCGAGGTGGGCCACTTTGAGCCATTCGGTGATGCCGCCGCACCGGCAGGCATCGGGTTGAACGATGGAAACCCCATCGCAGCTAATGTAGTCTTTGAACTGATGGCGGTTGAAAAGCGATTCGCCGAGGGCAATGGGAATGGACGTATGCGCCTTCAGGGCGGCGTGGCCGCTGATGTCTTCCGCGGGCAGCGGTTCTTCAAACCAAAAGAGGTTGAACTCCTCCCACATCGCGGCGCGCCGGACTGCCTCGGCCTGGGTGAAGCGTTCGTTGGCGTCCACCATGAGGGTGCGGTTGGGGCCGAGGACCTTGCGCACGGCCGCAATGCGGTCAACGTCTTCCGCCGGGTCGTCCTTGCCCACTTTGATTTTGGTGCCGCGAAAGCCCGCGCAGACAATGGTTTCAGTTTCTTCTACGAGTTGATCCAGGGAATGATTGAGCCAGCCACCGTCGGTGTTATAGACAGGAACTTTGTCGCGATATGCGCCGAGAAGCCGGTGCAGAGGAATCCCGGCGATTTTGGATTTGAGGTCCCAAAGTGCGATATCGACCGCGGCAAGCGCGAGGACGGCGATGCCGCCTCTGCCAACCCAATCCAACTTTCGCCACATCTCATACCAGACCTGCTCATGATTGAGCGGATTCATGCCCTTGACGAGCGAGTTGATACTCGTCCTGACAAGAGAGCAGACTTCGCGGGCTCCATGAGGGATGATGCTGTAAGTGAAACCGTGTCCTTGAAGGCCGGCATTGGTTTCAAGGCGGACAAAAACGACGTCCATTTTATTGAAATGCCGAATGGCGTCGCGCATCTCGCGATGGACAGGCACTTCAAAGAGGTCCGCGTGGAGTTGGGTGATTTTAATTGGCGGCGAGCCGGATTTGGTCATGGCGGAGAAAAGGCAATTGTTTGAATCAGCTTCGATGGTCATCGCTGCTTTTGACGACAGGGATTCCGAGACCGGAAGCGCCAAGGGCGGAAGTCGATGCGTCGGGAGAATATCTCTTGATCATTTCCACACCAAGAGCCGCGCGGTGGACTCGTTCCTGGCAGAGCGAAATATTTGTGGCCTCCCATTGTTTCCCGGAAGGATAGACATCGGGATGATTGCGCAGGCCAAACTTGATGTAAACAGGCGAGAGAATGCGGATGAATTCGGGTATTTCGTAGTGGCGGATAAATCCGCCGAAGTTGTCCGGAACTTCGACGTATAAATCCAATGGAATGTCCACCGTCTGGCGAATGGCCGCCAGCTTTGGCAGAGTCAGGGCAGTGGGAACATTATAAGTATCGGCGCCCAATTCCTGCATGAGACGGACCGAGACGGGATTGGATGCCATCATTTGCACGGAACATTTAATTACAAAATTTTTCGGCAGGATGCCTTGCTCCTTCATTTTCCGTGTCAGGAGAAGCAGCCCTTCATCGCCAACAAGCGCTCCCCGCACACCGAGAGAAACGGCGCGTTTTAAATCTTCAATGGCGTAAACCACCTGATCCATGCCTTCGTGGCGGATGCCGGCGGCCTTGCCGCCGGTGGTGAATGGCAGGGCGCTGATGTCCCATGTTCCGCGCGGGCCGACAAAGAGGCTCAACTCCATTCCGCGCGCGGCGCACATCTGAGTCATTTCGCGGATTTCCCCGTCCGTCAGCAGCATGATTCCGCTGCCCTGAGAGATCCGATGCACGGTGAGTTGGTAGCGGTCGATATCCTTGAGAGTCGCGGCGAGAGCTGCCGGGCCTTCGACACTGGGCAACTCAAGGCGGTACTGCGCGCCATCGGGAAAGCGTTTGGAAGAGGAAGGCAAGTCATAGAGATCACCTCCCGGATAACCGAGGGAGGCTAAAAAGTTTCTGGTTTCTTTCACTGTTTGCCGATGAATCGTCGCCAATGGCCAAAGCCTGCGCCTAATTATTTTCCTTTGCCGGCGGGAACAACACGTCGCCGCATATTTTGGCGGAGCTTAATATGTGGCGCTTCATTGCTTCCACTGCCTGCTCCACATCGCGGCGCAACAGGGCTTCTATAATTGCCAGGTGTTCCGGCAGCGCGACGATGAACGGATAATGATGATCGGCCACGGCGCGCCGAATGCTCATCAGCAGCGAGCGATAGCGGGAGATTTCTTCCTTGAGGCGTTGATTGCCGCAAGAATCCGCGATCAGGCTGTGCAGCCGGTCATCGGTCGCTATAACATCGCTTGACCAATCGGGTGTTTCCTTGGCCATGAGATCTGAAGTCTTCGCCTGGAGTTTGGCCAGCGCGCCATGATCAATTTGTGAACAGGCCAGGCGGGTCGCTTCCGCTTCGAGAAGCGCGCGAACATAAAAGATCTCAGAAAGTTGCGGCCGGCCGAAGGGTCTCACGACCGTCCCCCGGTTATAGCGGCTTTCGATAATCCCGCAAGCGGCCAGTTCCTGCAATGCTTCACGCAACGGCGTCACACTCACCGCCAAATGCTCGGCCAGCCGCTGGTGATTTGACCAGACCCCTGGTTTCATCTCCCCTCGCACAATTGCGGAAAGCAACACCTCGAATACAGATTCACGAAGTGCCCGCTGGCGAACCGGGACTAATGGCAGACCTATGGACGACTCTTCCAAGGCTGGCTGCGAAGGATGCGACTGAGTGAAAGTGGGCATGTCTCTATTTAGCAACATTTCAGGAAAAACAAATTCTTCCCTGTGCTTTTAGGATGATGGATAGGATATAATTTAAAGTCAACAGTATAAAACTAAAATATATTATATCTTTTGCTATTGACTTTATTTTCAAACCTTCGTTATTCTCTCGAAAATGACCCTGAAAATTGTGCCAACTCTGGTGCCCTCCCGGTGCCTCATTCTGATTGTAAGCACTAGAGCGGTAACCAATTAGGCGGGTCATCCAAATCATCCAGCAATGAAAACAAACAAATCCAATAATAATTCGCTCTTGCTAAATCGAGCTGTATCCACCGGCTTTCGGCTTTTGGGGTTGATCGTAATGGGAGCGATATCGTCCGCCCCAGCCCAGGCACAATCGCTCTATTCAAATACGGTGATGAGCCTCAACCCGGTGGCCTATTGGCCCCTGCAGGAAACCGTGCAGCCGCCGCGCGCTGACGTGGAAACCAACTACGGCTCGCTGGGGCCGGCGGGCAATGCGTATTACGGCAGCACCAACGCGGTCCACGGGTTCACGCCCGGCGCCATTGCCGGCGATAGCGATCCTGCGGTGAACTTTCTCGGCAATAGTCAATCCTTCGCGATCGTGCCGACGACCGACAACCGAGTCTCATTGCCGCCGGGCCAGCCATTCACGGTCGAGTGCTGGACGCGCCCGACAGGGAGCCAATCCTATGTTTCCATGGTGTGTCAGACAGGTCCCAACAATGCGGGCGGCCTTAACGCGGTGAACAACTCCGCCGGCTGGTCATTGAACCAGAATTTTGCTCCCTATCTGGGGACGGGGGCGGGCAACAATCCCGCCTGCTGGAGTTTTCATGTTTTCAACGGGGTTGGTTTCACCGGCGGAGCGGAAGTGGAAATTTCCACCAACGTGCCATTGAACCAATGGACTTACCTTGTGGCGGAATTTGATGGCACCAACTGCACGCTTTACGCCAACTGCGATTCCAACGGAATCAGTCTTCAGTTACCGATTAACAATGGTCCGAACGGCGCGAACGGCCAGCCGGGCAATGCGTTCGTCCCCGATACCTGGGACCCCATCCAGTTCGGATGCACTCGCGGCTTGGGAGCAAATCCGTTTCATGGATGCGTGGATGAAGTTGCGATCTACACCAACATGCTGACATTCGCTCAAATTACCAACCATTTCTACGCGGCCACCAATGGTCTCGCGGAATACTCGGAAACTATCCTGGCCGACAGTCCCTCCATGTATTGGAGGATGGACGCGCCGAAATACACCAATCCCCCGGCAAGCAGTTTTCCGCAGGCGGCCAATTACGGCCTCGCTGGCGCGAACATGACCAATTTCAACACGCAAGGCAACAGCGCCGTGTACCAGCCGGGAACAATTCCGGGAGTCGCGGGGCCACCCTTTGCGGGATTTGGAACTTTGACCAACGCCTGCGCGTTTAATGGGATTGTTGGAGCGGTGGACGCGGGCTATAACGCGTTATTGGACCCGACGGGCATCTCCACCAATTTCACCGTAGTTGCCTGGTTCCGAGCTAACCCGATGGACAATAACGGCCGATATAACGCCCTGGCCAGCCACAGCGATAGCTCATGGAAGATTCAGTTAAAGAATGGAACGACTTACGGATATAAAGGAGCCTCAACCCAGCCCAGCATTGCTCCCACAACATTCAATGTCAATGACGGCAATTGGCACATGGTCACCCTCGAAGCCAGCTATACAAACGGGGTAGGCACCAATGTGAGTATCGCGCTGGACGACAATGCGGCTGTCGCCACGGCTGTGAATATCGCCGCCATTCCTGGCAAACTGACGCTGGACGCTTTTATCGGCGGCGCTCCCGATTACCTGGAACCCACCAATGGCACTTACAATACCGGCCAGCAATATTTCGCGGGCAGGGTTGCGCACGTCGCCTACTTTACCAATGCGCTGACGACAAGCCAGATTCAAACGCTCTTTTACGCGGGCGAAGCGGCGCCGCTCTTTATCGCGCAACCTTCATCCGCCGCCGTTGACCTCAATGGCGCTTACAGCAACTCAGTAACAATAGGAGGCACCGGGCCATTTTACTACCAGTGGTACGAAAACAACGCGCCCCTCGCCAATCAGACCAACGCCAGCCTGGTTCTCAATCCGGTCCTACAGAGCGACGGCAGCCCCAATTACTATGTTATTGTCAGTAACCTCTACGGAAGCGTCACTAGCGCGGTGTCCAGTCTGACGGTTGTCTCCAATCTGACTTTTATTGGGGAGTTCCCGATAGCGTACACGAATGTCCTCACACTCTATGGAGGCACGAACATTGAAGGGACGAACTATCTCGGATCGAGTCCCACCTTTTCGATTTCCGCCCTCGGTGCGCTGCCGATTTCCTATCAATGGGTGTCCAATAACTCAGTCATTGTCGGTGCGACTAATTCCAGTCTGACTGTCACGAACTGCCAGATGACCAGCGGGACTAACTTCTACTGTGTATTGAGCAACAGCTATGGTTTGGCGACAAGCATGGTGTGGGCGGTCTCGTATTCGCAGGCGCCGATAGCTCCATTCCCGCAGGCTACCCTGGCACTGCAACCCATCGCGTATTGGCGGCTCAATGAACCAGATGACCAGGCCTATGATGGGAACCCCGGGGCCATCTGCCATGATTACCAAAGCGGCAATGACGCCATTTACACCAACGTTTACCTTAGCAATTTCGTTTCTGGGACAGGTTATAGTCCAACGACCGACCCTGACGAACACGCGGCTCAGTTTGGCAGCTACACTCCCTCCGGCTCGTTTGCCGGGTATGTCGGAACAAACGTCGATTTCAGCGCCCCATCTGGAAGCAACGCGGAATTCACCGTGTCGGTGTGGGCCAACGGCGATTCCATAGCGCAGGCGGGCAACGCGGGATTGGTGACCAAGGGTTATTTTAACGGAGAGGAATTTACGCTTGATGAGGGCAGTTCCGCTGTGGGGCAAGGTCTGCGGTTTTTTGTGCGCACCGCGAACAGCAATAGCTATGCCGCCAACGGCACGTTCAAGCTTGCCAACGACTCGAATTGGCACTTTGTGGTTGGGATTTGCGACGAGACGAACGGCACTTTGTCGCTCTACGTTGATGGCATATTGATTGCCAGCGGCCCGATTCCGGCCCAAAGCGGCATCATCAATTCCGCATCGGTTCCGCTTATGATCGGCGCCCGGTCCACAACTAACACCGCGCCCGGGAACAACCAGTTCAAGGGCCTTCTTAACGAAGCCGCGGTCTTCAATTATGCCATGACTTCAAATCAAATTTCCGCCATTTACGGAGTCACTGGCGTGGGGCCGTTCTTCATTAACGAGCCGATATCGAACACCAACCTCGACCAGGGCGCCACCCTGGTGGTTGCGACAATCGCGAGCGGTTCGGATCCGTTGTGGTTGCAATGGTATGATGTGAACACGGGCGCGCCGATTGCAGGACAAACCAATTCCACCCTGATCATCAGTAATATCGCCGGCAGCGACAATTACTTTTTGGCGGCGTCCAACATCTTCGGCACGATGGATTCAAGCTACATTTACGTAAACGTGGTTTCCGGCGTGCCGCAGATCTACACGGATGTCAATAATCCTTTCTATGCGCTTCCGGGAGGGGTGGCCAGCAATTCTGTCACGGCGTTTGGAACGCTGCCGCTTGTTTATCAATGGCAATTCTCCAATGCGTTGGGCTGGGTGAATTTGTCAGATAACAGCCGGATCACCGGTTCGAAAAGTAATATCCTGACGATTGCCAACGTACAGGCCGGCGACGTTGGGAACTATCAGGTCATCGTCAGCAATTCTTATGGGCCAACCACAAGCAGCGTGGCGACTCTCAACATACCAGGCGTCCTGCCATTGACCTTTACCGGAAACAGCGCCGCCGCATGGACCGCCAATGGCAATGCCCGCTTCGCCAACGGCCAAGTGACTCTAACGGATCCGGCGGTTGGAGGGAACGGAAGCTTTTTCTTTCAGGTTCCGCAATACATTGGCGCCTTCATGGCGTCGTTTACGTATCAAGTCGGCGGGAACATGCAGGCTGACGGCACCACATTCTGTCTGCAAACCGTAGGCCCCACCGCCACCGGCTCGGCCGGAGGCCAGCTCGGCTACGGCGGCATTGAACCCAGCGCCGCTTTGGAATTGAATATCTTCAGCGGAAATGGTGTTGGCGGCGTGGGTTACTCCTTCAACGAGAATGGAGCCATTGGTCCGACCGTCCCACCGGGAAGCATCGTGTTGAATAGCGGCGATCCTATCAATGTAACTGTTGACTACATGGGCGGGGAGTTGGATCTAACGTTCATGGATACGACGACCAGCAATTATTTCAGCACTAACTTTGTTGTTCCGGACCTGACGCAGGTGCTTGGCTCCACCACGGCCTACGTAGGCTTTACCGGTTCTTACGGGGGTGACACTTCCGTGCAAACGGTATCGGATTTCCAGTTTGTCAGCATTCCGCCGGAAGGTATTCACCTCAAGAATGGAAGCGCGCTGATTTCCTGGCCGGGAGCAGTGCTCGGATATTCCTTGCAGGAAACCTCGGACCTGACCTCGACGAATTGGGCGTTTGTGACGAACGAGAGCGTCGTCACAAATGGCCTGAACCAGGTTACATTGCCGGTCAACGGGAGCAATTCATTCTATAGGTTGATACTTCAGGAGTCACCTTGAAGCGGACGATGAGCGTGGCCGGAAAGAGAGAATGAATTGTCCGCAGGAAGGAAACGAGAGCGCGGCAGCCAATAGGGCCGGGAAACAGCGACTATTCGCTGTCAAATCGGTTGAAGATGTAAAGCCGGACGGGGCCGGTTTCACGTTGATCGAATTGCTGGTGGTCATCGCCATCATCGCGATTCTGGCGGCGTTGTTGTTGCCCGCTCTAGGCAATGCCAAACGGCAGGCGCTTCAAACCCAATGCACCAGCAACCAGAAACAGATCGGCGTTGCGTTAAACATGTATTGCGGTGATTATCGGGAGTATTATCCCACACACCCGGATTGGGCTTCCCTCGGTGGTACAAACGGGACCTACTTTGTGACTACGACGGCTGCGCAGCGTCCACTGAATCAATATACGAAGATGGACTTAAAGTTGTTTTTTTGCCCGGCGGACAAAGGCGACCCTTTCGATAATGCCGACAACCCGGTCCCAATGGGCGGAACTTGCTTTCAGTATTACGGCAACAGCTATTTGGTGCAATGGGGGGGCGAGGCGGGTCTTCCTTTTGTGCCGGGAAGCTCGCAGGAGATTTACGATTTCGGTGTTGCGAGCGTGACGGGTCCCGCCAATGACCGTCCATACGGTCCCATGAAGACCACGGATTTTGCGCAGCACCCCACCACCAAGATCATCCAGGGAGATTGGGTTTGGCAATCGGACCGGTCGGACACCGACCCCCGGGGGGTATGGCACAACTACAAGGGCAAATCTCTTGACGTGATGCTTTGGGCGGACGCCCACGTCGCGACATTCGTCTTCACCAACGTGCCCCTTGATCTGGTTCCAAACCCCAATGGCAGATTCTGGTAAATTATTAATAACATCGCATCCCAGAACGGACTTCCGCGATTAGATAGAGGTTTGGTTCATTAAAGCCTGTACTTAACCTTTGCAAACATATTCTGTACAATGTATTTACATCCCGGCAATAAGCTGGGGATGAAAGAGCGACAACCGAAAGAGGTACCCAATACCTAAAGAAAAGGAACCCGCTCTCGCGAATTCCTCCTCCCGCCGTCTATGCGGCGATTTTCCTAAAACTGCGTTCCGATTTTTCCGAGGTTGCCAGGCGTGCTCTCCCCTTCGCCCAATTCCGCAGCCCGGT
>DATAXU010000211.1:0-26117 GCA_036272955.1 Verrucomicrobiia bacterium | reverse complement strand
CCGCAGTCGCCGCGATTCCGGGAGGGGTGAGGCGGTTATTCTTGATGCTGGCAAAGGTAAAACATTCATAGCCGCAGTCGCCGCGATTCCGGGAGGGGTGAGGCGGTCCTTGGGAGAATATATTTTCAAGAGAGCGAGAAGCCGCAGTCGCCGCGATTCCGGGAGGGGTGAGGCGGCCGCTGCGAACGTAATCCAATTGCAATGACTGCATGCCGCAGTCGCCGCGATTCCGGGAGGGGTGAGGCGGTTGCCGGACAGATGAGAACCTGGCGGACCGGGTTGGCCGCAGTCGCCGCGATTCCGGGAGGGGTGAGGCGGCGCGTCACGTCATCATCGAGCGCCGCGAACGGCTGCCGCAGTCGCCGCGATTCCGGGGGGTGGGAAGGGAACCGAGCGAGGTTCCTTCCATGCCGAGGGAAATGCCGCAGCCGACCGATTACAGCATTTTCAATCGAATTTTCACTCGCGTCGTCGAAAAGTTGACGACATACTACGCGCCAGAAAGTCGTTTAAGCGTATGGGTGAAGAAGGCAAACCGGGCGGCGAACTTATTATATTTCAAACGGAAGATGCCCAGACGCGCCTGCAAGTGCGGATGGATGGGCAAACAGCCTGGCTCACACAATTGCAAATGGCGGAGCTTTTTCAGACGACAGTGCCGAACGTAAACCTCCATTTGAGAAACATTTACGAGGAAGGCGAGTTGCACGAAGGGGCAACTATTAAGGAATACTTAATAGTTCGATTGGAAGGCCGGGAAAACTTCACACGACGCGACAGTGATAAAAACGGGGCTGGAATTTTCAAAATTTCGCGTGCTGGAAGATGCCAAGCCAAGTCCTGTGGAAAGAGATTTTGAGGCGGCGGTGAAAAAGTTGAAGGAGTTGAAACCGCCGAAGGGTAAGAAAAGTCCGTGATGATGCTCCCGCTGGTCAAAGGCCTTACGGCACGACTGCAAACGGAACGTCAGGATTCCTGCGAGGCAGTTCCGGTTTGTCTTTGTCGTCCTTTTGGCGATGTGCCAATTGGCGTTCGTTCTATCGGGGCTTGCCGCGGAAAACGAAAAGCGCAAAAAGAGTGAAGACATCTGCCCCCGACATCAGGAGCAGAAAAAGCCTGCTTGACCGGTCAGCTTTCACGTGGGAGTATCAGGAAGGTTTCGCCGGTGAAGCGGTGCAGCCAAAAAGGCCGCTCGCTGAGAGACTTGAGGTTAGATGACAGGCTAAGTGTAAACTCGAAGCCAGTTTGTGCTGAGGCGCGATGGTTTTGCGGGAAGATGATGCGGCGTTTCGATATGAAAAGCAAACCGCCTTCGCCGCACTTTTGGAGTGTGGCAAATCTCTGTCGGGTGAGAGAAGCTTTGTTGATGGTTGCAACCCTTCGCCTGAACAGGCCACGGCCCTTCTCGCCGTCGTTGACGGTGGTGCTATTTGGCATTCTTGGAGGAGTTGTAATGCTGCCGATTAAAACCGTTGGGCAAGTTACTATTCAATTTGTTAACTCGGACTATTCGGTTTTTGGCTCGCCTGGAAATCCGTCGATGTCGAATGTTCGTTCGTTGGTATTTACCCCTTCGGATAAGGCGATAGCGAATGAAACTCCGTACCCCAACGGCGGCCCGACGTTTGAGTATGATCAGGCGCTTAACGGATCGGGTGAGCTTGCGGGGGTGCTATCCATAGCTCCAGGGGTGATCGGGTGGCCGCAGACTCAGACCACTGGCACACTTTCCTGTCCGATAAGCGGCGGTGTTGAAACTGGCGTTGGTCAGGCCAACGTCGGAGGGCAGTATCAGTGCGAGTTGTGCATTATGCAGGAGTCATCGCTTGACCAGGCGTTACAAGATAAAGTGCAGCTCTTTAAGGATGGTTACGTTGACACGATCAATTATTCGCCGGTCAATTTTGCGTACGTTCCAGTGAGTGTGGTCTGGCAGGTTCAAGGTGGTGTGGGCGACGGAATGAAACTATCGCTCCAGAATGCGGAAATAGCGTACGCCACGGCACCGGCAACGGCGGATGACGATTCGAA
The DNA here is from genome assembly GCA_036272955.1 of Verrucomicrobiia bacterium. Taxonomy (GTDB): domain Bacteria; phylum Verrucomicrobiota; class Verrucomicrobiia; order Limisphaerales; family Palsa-1400; genus DATAUD01. Next base: position 24,086 of record DATAXU010000211.1, on the reverse strand, counting down.
CGATGGGGCAGTTGGGTACATCTTCCTGGCTGTGGATTGGGGAAAGGACCCTTGGGGTAACGAGGAATTTCTGCTGATTTTTTTGAGCATGCAAGTAAGCGTTTCCGCGCCGTCGTGCCAGCTTACGTCTGTCGAGGCTCAATTCCTGAGTGGAGACGACGCGCTGACTCACGCGCAAAAATTCGTCAATGGCCTGATGACTGACCTCGGGACCGGCGAGGCATATTTTCAGGGTGCCATACCTGATCTGCTGTATCTGTACGATTTTTCTGAGAATGACACCACTGCGCCGCTCAATACGATCCCTGCGGACGCCCTGACCACGGGCGCTCCGCCGGGCGACAGTTACCCGAATTTTCCCCGATACGTCAATCAATATGACGCCGGAGGCGCGTTCGACTTGCCGGAGAGATTCAGCGTTCCGGATCCAGACTCCAGTGGATACACCCCTGGGGGCAACGCCTGCGGTGCGGTTTCGACCGAGCTGATGCTTAACGCGAACCAGCTTGCCGACCCTGGAGTCGTGACGGTTTTCAACAATACGTATCAACGGACTATCGCGCAGCTTGCCAGCCCAAACGCGTCGGACGGGTATGTCCCCGGAAAGGCCACACAATGGCTCATGGGCAGGGCCACTTGGGATTCGGGCGTGGCTATGCCGAATCCGGGACCGGCGTATGCCGCTTTTGAGGGTTACGCGGATACTTCGGCAAACATCACCGCTCTTTGGGGTCAAATTGACGCGCTTCTTACTCAAGCGCAACCGGTCGTGGTGCGGACATCGCTTAGTGAGAAGTCAAGTGGCGACGGCGGCGGCCACATGATTTTGCTGCTCGGCAAAGGTAATAGTGACAACATTGCCCAACTGTACGGGACCAGTGGTGATTACTACATTGCTGCTGATCCGGCAGGACACTACATGGCTAGCGATACCCAAGGCGAATGGTACGACACCGTCGATCATCTTCGGGTCGATGGCGAGGGACTCAACTACGGCGGGTGGTTTGCGATGTACCCCGTGGAAAAGCTAAAGCAGCACGATCTTGACAGCAGGTCACCAAGCGGCCACCGGTTGAGCGCGGTGACGATCGGGTCCCCGTTTGCCGGCCAATTACAGGTGGAGGGGAGATGCCCAATCAATGTGCTCGTGACAGATCCGTTTGGAGATGAAAGCGGTGAGCAGGCAAACGGCAGTTTGATTGATAACATAACCCAGGCGACTTCCATCCCGCCAGTAGTGGACGAAGAGGAGCAAGGATCGACGTCTATTGACTCGAATGGCCCCGTTACAATCGTGATCGAAAACCCAGTTGCCGGAACTTACGGAGTCAGCGTCACAGGAACTAACGCTGGCGCTTACGAACTGGATTGGAATGAGGTTTTAGCCAACGGGAAGTCGCTGGGAGCGGGTGTGTACACGAACAACATTGTCCTCGGGGTCACGCAAGTTTACGCCATCAATGTGCTTCCCGTGGGACCGCCTGCCCTGCACTTTGCACAGCAGCCCTCTCAGTTGGCTCTTTCCTGGCCGACCAACTACGCTGGCTATTCGCTTCAAATGACAACTAATCTGGCTAACGCGAATAGCTGGGCTCCGGCTCCGGATGCAATCACCGTCGCTGGTGGTCTTTTTAACGTCAATATCGCGGTGACCGGGACCCGCGGATTTTTTCGCTTATCACAGTAGTTTTCCTGACACCGCCGTGCGGGCATGCAGGTGGCCTAATAAGGTTACCGACAGGAAAAGACTTCAATCCAAGCGGCTTCATGAAGCAAGGTGACCACATCCCCGTGAAGAAATCTTCTTTGATTTCCATGAGCAGCCATGAATTCTGCACAACGACCAGCGCGCAAATGTTGAATGTATGAAGTTGACACCAACGGCTCTTCAATTACGCCTGCGGTGAGGTGGTCAGGGTGTCGTGGAACTCGACCCTCCCGTAAGGGGCGTAGCGGCCGCGATATCAGGGGTGTTTTTAAAATAGCCGTTTTTCGGTATTACAGGCAGCCTCGTCAGCTATGAAGCACATGAGGATTTTAATGTTTTGCGGCTTTGGCATGGTGGCGATGGGGCAGACGAATGGGCCTCTCTCTTCTTACAATATTTACGCGGGCAATACACATTCGCACACGATGTACACGTGGTCTCATGGGGATCAATGGGTTTCCAAAAAGAAGAGTGGCGAAGGCAAGGAACCTATCCTTTATGATACGCCCGAAGGTGTGCAATACCCCGCCACAAACGCGACGCTGAAACCGGATTGGAGAAAAGCTCAAGGCCCGCCCTCGGCGCATTTCGCTCTGGCCAAGTCTAATGGCTACGATTTTTATATCACGACCGATCATTCGCAGGAGGCTGGATTCAATCCTGTCAGCGCTACCAACGCGGAATGGATGGACACGAAGCGCGCCGCAGCCGAGGCGACAGATGATAGTTTTGTGGCCCTTGCCGGCTATGAACATTCTGAGAACAACGGACCTGGTGGCGTCGGGCACCTCAATGTCATCAACAGCGCGGAATACTTGAATGCATTGGCGCCGGGAATTGACCTTCCCTATCTCTATAAGTGGTTGGAAACCGCCCGGCCAAACGGCGATGGACCTGTAGTCGTCAGCTTCAATCACCCCGGCCCTCATCAGTACCATGACTGGGATTATCGTGATTCCGGCATCACGGACATCATCACCATGCTCGAAGTCATTAACTCAAACAACAAGATCCACTATGCCGGTTTTATCAACGCGCTGGACAAGGGATGGAAAGTGTCGCCGGTCTGTGGCAATGACAATCATGGCCTTTGGGGCATCACGCATCATAGGTCGCGCACTTTTGTTTTGGCAGGGAGCCGTACAAAAGCTGCCATTCTCGATGCGATGAAGAACCGGCGCACCTATGCCTCGCTGGATCAGAACATTCAATGCAGATACAGTGTCAACGGGGCGATCATGGGTTCAACGCTGAACCGTCCTGAAATCTTTAGGTTCGACATTGCCATCGATGACCCGGATAAGGGCAATCCAAATGACAAAATCACGAAGGTTGACATTGTGAAGGATGGGGGCGCGGAGGTGGAAAGCTACAGCCCTTCACCGGACTACTCTGTCCACTGGCAGCCGGTCGTTGATGATTCGACGAATAGGTACTTTTTTGTCAGAGTATGGAATGCCAGTGGCGGGGATGCTCCAGGAGCCGACCCGGCCAAACCAATTGCGTGGCTGGCTCCGGTTTGGACCGGCCGGTGACAAATGCCTGGCGAAAGAAAGCCAAACGCTCGAATTGATTGACCTGTTTTACGCCCCGAAGAAACTTTTGATTGACCCGACGTGGGTTTTGGGCGCAACAATCGACCGATGAAAAGAGTCATCCCGATTGTCGTTTTGCTTCTTGCGGGCTGCGCCTCCAAAGGACCGCCGACTTTCAGCGTCCAAATCGAATCCGATCCGCCCGGCGCGCGCATCGAAGTCAATAATTCATACATCGGCGAAACTCCATGCACCTGGACAACTGGCGGCAACGACGACCGCTCGTTTGCCGGCGGATGGGTCGGCGGCGGACAAATTATCGTTGTCGCAACTCCGCGGCACGATTCCTCCTCCGGCCTCCACCGCCAGGAGAAAGACTTTAACCCGAGCGGCTTTATGAAACAGGGTGACCACATCCCGGAAAAAATGTTCTTCGACCTCCATGAGCAGCCATGAATCCCGCAGGACGACCGGCGCGCAAATGTTGAAAGTATGAAGTTGACCCCAATGACCCCGTTGAATGTATGAAGTTGACACCAACGACCCCGCAATGACCCCGGTGACGGTGAACTGCGAGGGGCGGCAACTTGTAAGGATTACTTACAAGTTCGGATGGATGGTGCAAGGTCGGTTCGCCGGAGGCTGAAGCACCACAATCTGAAATCCCCCTTTCACCCCAAAATTAACAGTCCCCGTCAGACACTCGTTCACCGATGGCCGCCGCCGTGTCCGCCCGAGCTTCCCCCATGCAAACCGCCGCTCCCACCGAATCCCCCGTGGCCGCCAAAGCCCCCGTGATGAGATCCCGCGCCGAAACTGCCATGCCGAATCCCGCCGTAAGGCCGAAAACCACCTTGAGTCCCCCATCCCCACCCAAAACCGCCCCATACTGGCCCGTTGTACACTCCTCCGCCTATAATCAGCGGCCCCGGCCCCAGCTCCCCGTTGTAGGCGTAGTCGCCGGAATCAATTCCGTAGCCGGGCGGCACTTCATAACTGCCGCCATTGCCGATCACAGTCACCTCAGGGGGAGGCGCGCCGGGATATATCGCGATCGTGTCGGGGTCCAGCAAAATTGCGTTCTCCACGCCAGCTTGCGAGGCGACCTGGGCCAGGTCCTTCGCCGCCGCATACTGCTGTAATTCGGCATCCCGGTCTGCCGTGGCCTGAGTCAAAGTCGCCGGGACGCCGGCGGTTTGGAAATAGGCAACAGTCTGCGCATTGAGTGAATATTGATCGGGTGAACTGTTGATGTAGCTCAGCAGGGTGTCCTCGCTTAGCCCGGACTGATATAGTTTTAACAAATATCGCGCGTTATAGGACAACGCGGGCGCCGACGCCGCGCGCGGGCTTGCCGCCGTCAACGAGGATCCAGCGGCTGGGAGCGGCGCATTGGTTGCCGCTACCGCTTCGTTTGCACTGACGCCGAGGTAAACGCCCGACGCCACTATCGCACCAAGCAATTTTTGAAATCGGTTCATAAATGTGCCTCCGTTCTCTCATTTTTGACTTATCAAATCGGCCCATCTAATAGATTAGACGCTGCCCAAACATTTAGTAATCGTAAAAATCACATGACACTTTTGTAATCCGAGACTGCGTCATATTGTCCCTTATGTGTCGCGCTGATATGTGTCATTATGGCGCATTATTCTCCAATTGTATTTACGTAAAGTGCTTTGCATAAGTTGTTTAAGTTTTTTGCAATTCTTGGCACGGCATAGGCTCATTATACGTTGGAAGTAGAACAAAAAAAGGATGATGAATATGAAATTAACAAGATGGCAAAGACCTGAACTTTGGGCATTCTCGCCGGTGCGCCGGATGGCCACCCTGCGCGAGGACGTGGATAATTTGTTTAACCTGGCATTCGGCCGCTTTAGGGGCGCTCCATCGGAACCGGAGATTGATTCTCAGTTTCTCGAAGGGTGGTTTCCCGCGGTGGATATCTATGAAGACAACGATAGGCTGTCGGTGAGGGCCGAGCTTCCTGGCATGAAAAAGGAAGACATTGAGATCTCGTTGCACGAGGGCTTCCTGACGCTGTCGGGCGAACGTAAGGCGGAGGAAAAACGGGAGGGCGCCGAGACGTATCGGTCAGAGCGTTGGCTTGGACGGTTTCATCGAACGATCAGTCTGCCGTGCGCTGTGGTGCCAGACCAGATCAAGGCCACCTATACGGATGGTGTTTTGACGGTCTCGATGCCGAAAGCAGAAGAGGCAAAGCCGAAACAGATTCCCGTCACGGTCCAGTAACCCACAAAAACGAAAAGGAACTTATTTATGAACACAGTTGCTCAAAAAGAGGAAAGATCAGCCGCCCGATTTCAGACTGAGCCGGAGCGTGAATACGTGAGGCCGGAGGTCAATATCGTGGAGACTAACGATGGTTATATCCTGGAAGCGGAAATGCCGGGAGTGACCAAGGACGGGCTGGAAATTGGATTGGAAGATAACGTATTGACGATCGTGGGGCGCCGAGGGCCGGTGCCATCGGGCAATGCGCTTTATCGGGAATCCCATACCGCGGATTTCCGGCGGATGTTTGAGTTGGATCCGTCGGTAGAGTCCGGCAAAATCAGCGCCAAGATCGAACAGGGGATATTGACGCTGACACTGCCGAAAGCGGAGAAGGTCAAACCGCGCAAAATCACGGTTGCTTAAACACCAACTAATCACGATAGCCCTACAAGCGGCCGGGAGAACTGAAGCTCCCGGTCGTTTTTGATTTTAGCGGGAAGGCAGATTCGGTACGGGAACGTGGAACTGTGGGTCACTGGGAGGCGGGCGGCTGAATGCGCTGGGTTTCCCATGAGGCGAAGTTGCCGTCTTGTTCCTTGTGGAGTTCGGAGTGGCCATCGGCGAAGCCATACGCCTTGAGCCATCCTCCATCGTCGGATTGCATTGGCTGAATTTCGCTGAGGACGATTGTCTCGGCGGGATTGGTGATTTCATTGAACTTGCCTTGATAAACGATTTGAAACTGGTTCGTCGTGAGGTTGTTTGAAGCGTTGGCGTCTTTGGGGTAATACTCCAGCGCCTGGTCGAAATTCGCGGGGCACGATTGCTGGTGGTCGTTGGCGTACATCAAAAAGGCCAGCATCCACTGTTTGGCGCAGGTTATTTTGGCGATTGCAGTTTGACGTTGTTGTTCGGCGGAATCGACGGGGGTCGGTTCGGGCGGCGATTGGGGAATAGTTTCGACTTGGGCAACGGAGGCTTTTTTCGCCTGGCGCACCTGTTCTCTGAGGACGCCGACTTCTCCGCGCAGACGCATCAATTCGCGGAATTGGTCCTGGGTCAGACTGGATGCCCGGGGCGGCGGTTGCTCGGGCTGGGTCTGAAGTTGGTCCACTTGTTGAGCCTGCTGGCGTAAGGCGAGGTTTTGACGTCGAAGCCGGGAATTGATTTGCGATTGAACGATGATTGTGGCGGTTAGCGCGGCGGCGATTGCGGCGGCGGCGATTTTTGCTTTTGTCATTGTCATAAGCTTAGTGAGGGAAATGGCGGCGGCGGAATTTTTGGCGGCGTTCACAAGGGCGGCGTTTGCGACGATCGATGCCAATCCAACGGGGGCGGCGGCGCCGGCGTGGGCGTCGAGTGCGGCGACCAGGACCGCGGCGGAGAAATTCAAGCCGAGCTGGGCGAAAAAGCCGCGGAGTTTTTCCAACGCGCGGTCCACCCGCTTTCGCGCGGCTTCTTCGCTGATGCCGAGCGCGCCGCCGACGGACTTGAAGGATCGTTGCTCAAAAAAGCGGAGGACCAGGGCGTTGCGATCCTGGGAGGGGAGGCGGGTCATGGCGTTGTCGAGGGCGGGGCCAACGCTGGACCAGGTTGGGTCCGATTCGTCATTTGCGGAATTCATTTCGAAAGCCTGCCTTTCACGTGTTTGGCGCCGGCGCTCTTTTCGGATGGCGTTGGCGGCAATAAAACAGGTGTGCTTGTGGAGCCATCCGCCGAGGAGGACGTTGGGCGGCAGGCGTTTTGCCTTGCGGGCTAAATCGGTGAAAACAGTTTGGGCGACATCCTGCGCGAGGTGGGCGTTTCCATTGCAGATTCGAGAGGCGGTGGCATAGACGAGATTGAAGTGGCGGGTGACGAGGGCGGAGAAGGCCGGGTCGGAGCCGGTTTCGACGTAGTCCTGCAATAACGAGCAATTATCGCCAATGTTCATTGCATAATATAGAAACCGCCAGGGGCGAAAACCGGACAAAACTTTGAGTCTTACTTGGCGGCGGGGTTGAGTTGGAGGTTTTTCACCACTTGGACGGTGGAGCGGGCCTTGTTTAATGTGTAAAAATGCAGGCCGGGGACGCCGCCGCGAAGGAGTTCCTCGCATTGGCGCGTGGCGTATTCGATGCCGAAGTCCGTGCATCCGGCGTCGTCGGCGGTGTATTGGGCCAGTTTTTCCAGCAAGGGCTGGGGGAGTTGCGCGCCGCAGAGGGCGGTGAATCGCTTGATTTGCGATGCGGTCAATATGGGGATGATGCCGGGGCAAATCGGGACGGTGACGCCTCGCTTTGCCAGATGCTCGCGAAAACGAAAGAAATCCTGGTTGTTGAAAAAAAGCTGCGTCAGGACGAAGTCGGCGCCGCAATCGATCTTGGCTTTGAGGCGTTCCCAATCGACTTCGCGGCCTTCCTTGCAGGCGATGTGGCCTTCCGGGAAGCCGGCGGTGCCGATGCAGAAGCCGCCCATTTCCTTGATGAGGCTGACCAATTGATGGGAGAACTCGAAGCCGCCGTCGGTTTTCGTGAAATCGCCGTTGCCGCCGGGCGGGTCGCCGCGCAAGGCGAGGATGTTGCGGATGCCGATGGTGCGCGCTTCGAGCAATACGTCGCGCAACTGGGGGGCGGTGGCGTTGACGCACGTGAGATGGGACATGGTTGGAATGCGGTGGGTGCGCTGAATCTGGTTCACGATTCGCAATGTTTTTTCGCGCGTTCCGCCGCCGGCGCCGTACGTGACGGAACAATAATCGGGGTGCAGTTCCTTCAGGGCGGGCAGGGTTTGTTCGAGGAGGGTGCGGTCGCCTTCATCGGTTTTCGGGGGGAAGAATTCGAATGAGACCACCGGCTGCCGAAGGGCGGCCTTTCGCGCGTGGATGTCCCGGATGAGGGGCAGGCCGCCGTTTTCAGGCGCCGGGGACTGTGTTGAGGGCGGTCCTTCATTCATATTTCCACCCAGTATATCAGACAGGGCGGGCGGGTGTCCACAAATAAAACAACATATCAAGATGCGTTGATATGTTCTTTTTACTCCTTGGCGGGCAGCTTTGGCAGGGTTTGGCGCCAGGCGAGGGCGGCGGCGCGGAGGCGTTGGGCGGTCGCGGTTTCCTCGGGGGCCAGATTGGTCCTTTCGTTGAAATCGGTGACGACGTCGTAGAGTTCTGTGGATGTTCCGTCGGCGTTGACGAGGAGTTTCCATTTGCCTTCGCGAACGGCGAGGTGGGGGCTGCGGTCGTATTTGGGGCCGGGATAATTGAAGAATTTGGATTTGCGGCCGTATTCCCAGAAAATTGTCCGGGTGCGCGCGACCGGCTCGTTGAGGAGGGTTTCGGTCATGTCTTCGCCATCGAAGGCGACGCCGGGGGGCGGGGTGGCGTGGGCGATTGCGCAAAGGGTTGGGAAGAGATCGACTGCCTCCAAAACGGTGCCTTCATCGACGCGGCCAGCGGTGGTGTGGCCGGGCCAGCGGACAATGAAAGGCACGCGGATACCGCCTTCATAGAGGCTCAACTTGCTTCCGCGCAATCCGCCGGTGCGGGCGTGATGGAAGGAGGGCAGGGGGCCGTTGTCGCTTGTGAAAATAACGATTGTGTTTTTGTCCAGGCCGAGATTTTTGAGGCCGGCGAAGAGGCGGCCCATCTGGACATCGTATTCGGCGAGGACGCCGGCGAAGTCGCGCTCCTGCGCGGAATTTGGGCTTTCGGCTTCGCGTTCGAGATTGGGAACCCAGGGGGTGTGGACATCGTCGGGCCAAATCTCGACATAAGAGGGCTGGCCTTTGTGGCGCTTTAGAAAATCCAGGGCGTGGTCAACAAAATAACGGGTGCGGTCCCAGCGTTTGACGAGGTCCTGGGGGGACCAAATCCAATTTGTGGCGGTGATGTTGGGGTCCGGCTCGGGACTTTCCCAGGTGCCGATGTGTTCGTCGTAACCGTAGGCGCTGAAAGGGGGTGCGTTGGTAACGTCGCGTCCGCCGCCGAGATGCCACTTGCCGAAATGGGCGGTGGCGTAGCCGGCGGATTGAAGCACGCGGGCCAGGGCCGGGGCGGTTGGAGGGAGAAAATCGGTTTGCTCGCAGTCGCGATTTCTTGCGCGGTTGTCAAGATAGGTGGTGAAGTTCCAGCGGGCCGGATACATGCCGGTAATGAAGGCGGCGCGGGAGGGGGAGCAAATTGGGGCGTTGTCGTAGAAATGGGTGAAGCGGACGCCTTCTTTGGCGAGGCGGTCGAGATTGGGGGTTGGGGCGAAGTTGCCGCCGTAACAGTTGAGATCGCTATAACCCATATCGTCGGTGAGAACGAAGACGATATTGGGCCTTTCTGGAAATTGGGCGCGGCATGGCGCCTGGGCGATTGCCAGCAGGGCAACGGCGACTACGTAAATTTTCAACCGCGACGTGAATCGACAACTTGGCTCGAACGGACTCCTATGCACAGTACGGAGGCTACCGAACGATTCCGGGCGTGTCAACGGGGCCAAATTATACGAATTGACAGGGGGGATGCTTGCGTCTATAAACAGGCATACATCTCCACCCCCCCGGAGACGAAAACCTGACTAATATGAAATTGCACTACTTGACAGCCCTCGGAGCCGCCTTTGTTGGAATTGCGTTGACCTCAAACGCTCAAACCCTCACCCACCGGTACAGCTTCAATGACACGGCGGGGAGCCAGACATTTGCGGACTCCGTCGGCGGCGCGGCCTGGGCGGGCACACTCGTGGATGATGGCAGCGGCACTGCCAATCTTGATGGCACAAACCTTAACCTTGACGGCGGGGGCGACTTCGCGGAATTGCCGGCGGGGATAATGACCAATTATACGCAAATCACGGTGGAGTTCTGGGCGGACTTGTCTTCGGCCAACCCCAACTGGACGCGTGTGTTCGCGTTCGGCAACCAAAATGGCGACGGGACGGAAGATTCCGGCATCGACTATTGTTCGTTTGCCCCCGGCAATTACCAGAATCTTAACGAATTCTCGACCAATGCGAATTCAGGCACGTATGCCAACAGCACGCCCGGGCTTAATGGGACGACGAACGTTCACGTCACGGTTGTTGTTGATCCTGTCAATGCGAACAATTATTACTACAACGGCGATTTGGTGGTATCGACCGTGCATCCCAATCCCGCCCCGCCGCAGCCATTGGATGAAATAGACGATGCATATAGTCTCATTGGGAAATCACTCGACAACCTTGATCCGACGCTGACTGGCACCATCCACGAATTTCGAATTTATCAAGGGGTGTTGTCGCAGCAACAGGTCGCATTGGACGATGCCACGGGGCCGGACGATATTGTCAGCAGCCCGGGGTCGCTTATTTCGATTAGCTTCAACAGCACGGCCAGTTCGCTGGTGGCGCATCAAAGCGAGTCGCAAACGCTCAGTGGCAACTTTTCAGCGGTCACCAATTTGAACCTGATTGCTTACGGCGGCGCCGTTTTTACGTCCGGCAACACGAATATTGTGACAATTAATACGAATGGCATCGTCACGGGGGCAGGGGCAGGCACAACGACAGTTGTGGCCACATATGGGGGGCTTTCGGCGACGAACACCATTACGGTGCTGGCGGTGCCGACGGCGATGACTCATCGATACAGCTTCGCCACTGACGCGAGCGATTCGATTGAAGGGGCGAATGGGACGCTGATGGGGGATGCTAGCGTGACGGGCGGACAACTTGTTCTGGATGGAACGACCGGAACCTATGTGAGCCTTCCCGGCAACATCATCAATATCGCCACGAACGCTTCGGTGACGTTTGAGGCGTGGACAACGATTGGGGCCATAGCGGTGTGGTCGCACGTGTTTGAATTCGGCGCGCAGGGGGCGAGCAATGTTTATTGCGCTCCGCGAGCGCAGGCCGCGGGGTTTGTTGAGTTTGGGATCAGCGAGGGTTTTAGCGGGGGACAGACGCCCATATGGGCAAATGGCTGGAGCAATATTACTTTGCACATCACAGACGTGATTGATCCTACGACTTCGTCGCTGTCCGTCTATACCAACGGTGTGCTGATGCAGGCCATATACAATGCTACCGGCGCCGTTTCCTCCATCGCCACCAATCTCGCTACGCTGGGTCATTCGAGTTATGGCGATCCGGATGCGCTGCTATCGATCGATGAATTTCGAATCTATACCGGCGCGTTCACACCCGCTCAAGTTGCCATGACCGACCAAAGCGGACCTAATTCCACCAACTTCAATCCTGGGGCATTGGTTTTCATCACGGTTCCGGCAACCGATTACCCGGCCTACTCTCCATTGCTGCCGCCGATTGTTTTGGCTACTTACGCCAACCTGACTAACTTCAACCTGCTTGCCAACACAATGGCTACCGAGCCTGGGTTGGTGGTTACTTCCAGCGATCCAACCATCATTAGTGTCAATGCGCAAAACATGCTGAGCACTTACCATCCGGGGACGGTCACGCTGACGGCGACTTATCAGGGAAAAGCGAGCAGCGCGACCGTGCGGGTCGGTTACGAAGCGGTCCTTGCCCACCGATATAGCTTCACGACCGATGCCAGTGATTCAGTAGGGGGCGCCAACGGCACCAATGAGGGCACGGCGAACGAATCCGGCGGGCAAGTGCAATTGGATGGGGGCAGCGGCGATTATGTGGCGTTGCCAGGCGGATTGCTGGGCACCTATCGGTCCGCGACGATGGACATCTGGGCCACGATTAGCAGCGGTCAGCAAGCCTGGTCGCGCTTGTGGGAATTTGCGGATCCTTTCTCGAATCCAACCGGAACTGCGGTCAACGAGCTTTATCTGGCGCCGGCTTGGAATCCCGGCGGCACCGCGGTATTCGTGAGCTTCGATCCTCCGGACGGGGGTTTCGGCCTAGGCCCTGCATCGCCCGCCATCATCAACCAAACCGTCCATTTGACGTGCGTTGTGGGGGAGGGGGCGGCGAACCTATACTCAAACGCGGTGCTGATTCTTTCGACAACGAATTTTATCGCGCCTGTCAGCCAAGCCGGTCTCGCCGGCAGTTGGATTGGTTATTCGCCGTATGGCGATCCGGGGATCGACGGGTCGGTCGATGAGTACCGCATTTATAATGGGCGGCTTTCGCAACAGGAAATCGAGGCGTCGGACGTGCTCGGTCCCGATGTGACGCTCTCCACGACCAACGCGACATTGATCGCTTCCGCCAGTGGCGGAAACATTGTTCTATCGTGGCCCGTTGCCGATGCGAGTTTCGTCATTGAAGCCAAGGCGAACATTAGTCCGAGCACGCCTTGGACAACTTTGACGAATGCGCCTATATTGGTCGGAGACCAATTTGAGCTGACCGTGCCGAACTCCGGGACGAATCAGTTCTATCGTTTGATCAAGTGAGATTTTTTGCGGCGCCACCGCCGGGTTCGCAACGGCGGTGGCGTCCGCGAAAGAACGTGAAACATTTTTTGTTAATTGAATTGTGTGGAAACCAGACAGGAGGAAGAGAACATTTTCGGCATTTACGCTGATTGAGTTGCTGGTGGTCATTGCGATCATCGCCATCCTTGCGGCGATGCTATTGCCGGCGCTCGCGAAAGCGAAGGAGGACGGCATACGGGCCCAGTGCAAGAGCAACGAGCACCAACTCGGCATCGCCACGCTGATGTATGCGCAGGACAACCGCGATCTTCTGCCGGACATGCAATACCAGGGCGCGTGGTTTTGGGACATGAACCGGGTCGTCGCGAGCAACCTGCTCGTCAACGTCGCCAATAGCACGACGATTTTTTATTGTCCGAACGAATATTACCTTTTCAACAACGGCAAGCCGGATGCCTGGCAAGCTTTTGGAACCTTTGTGGTTACCGGATATGGCTGGTTGTTTCCGAACAGTCCGGTGATGATAGATGGGTATAACCCGGAGATCAACGGATCGAACATGGTCACAAAAATCACCCAGGCGCGTCCAGGAAGAGGCATCGCAGCCACGGAGATGATTATAGATGCAACGATATTCGACTCTACTCTGGCTGGCGGCAAGCAATACTACAATATTGGAGCTGCTGGAAGCACACAGGTGCGAACCGCGCATTTGAACGGCAATAATACCCCGGCCGGCGGGAACATTTGCTTTCTTGACAACCATGTTGAGTGGCGTCCGTATCTGCTTATGACAAACACATTGAAAACCGACGACGCCGTCTATTTTCAATTCTAAGGGGTGGGTGTGGCGTCTCGCTCCAATCTGAAATTGACGATGGGATTCCTGCTTATCGCTGCGGCCTTGCAGTTATGTTGTCTGACCGTTTTCGCCCAAGCGGCAGGCCCTTCGTTGCGCGGCTACCTTTACGTTCATGATCCGAGCACGGTTGTCCAATGCAAGGGACGCTACTACGTGTTTTATACGGGGCAGGGAATTCAGTCCAAATCATCGGCTGACAGGGTCTTTTGGACTCCGGGACCTCCGGTGTTCGAGAATTCGCCCAACTGGACAACGAATGCCGTGCCAGGGTTTACGGGGCTATTTTGGGCGCCGGACGTTCTCTACTTCAACAACACCTATCACCTTTGGTATGCGGTTTCCACTTTTGGCAGCCAGGTTTCCGCCATTGGCCTTGTAACCAATCCCACGCTCGACCCGACCGATCCTTCCTACAAATGGACGGACCAGGGGCCGGTCATCGAGTCCGCCAACGGTTCGGCTTACAACACGATTGACCCGAGCTTCACGTGGGATAACTCAGGAAATTTGTGGATGGCATTTGGTTCCTATTGGGATGGGATCTACATTGTTCAACTGAATGCCACAAACGGTCTTCGGTTTGCGCCCAATTCGCCTACAACGCGTTTGGCCTACAATAGCTCGATTGAGGCGTCGTATATTTACCGGCGCGGGGGTTATTATTATCTTTTTGCGGATTGGGGCTCGTGCTGTTCGGGAGTCAATAGCACCTACAATATGCGGATGGGCCGAAGCACCAGCGTGACTGGGCCTTACCTCGACCAAAATGGGGTTTCGATGGTCAATAATGGCGGCTCTCTTTTTCAACAAGGCACGGGTAAGTTCACGGGGCCGGGGCATGTCGGCATTCTTTCCATCAACGGGCAACAGTGGTTGAGTTATCATTATTACGACGCCAATGCGTGGGCGCCTCAATTCGACGCGTATGGGGAGCCGGCGCTTTCGGTGACGCCGCTCTCGTGGACCGCGGATAATTGGCCGGCGTTCACCAATAATTGGTCGGCGCTTTACAGGTTTCAGGCCGATGCCCGTGACGACAATGAACAATATTACGGTTTGTTGGAGAATGGCGCCGCCGTCCAACCCGATCCCGTCTATGGCCATGTCCTCAATCTCAACGGGACGAATCAGTACGTCTGGCTTCCTCCCGGTGTCGGCTTTGGGCAGACTTTTGCGGCAGTCGTCAAATGGCGGGGGGGTGCCCAGTGGCAGCGGATTTTTGATTTTGGGTTCGATACCACCAAAACAGTCATGATGACACCGACATCAAGCAACAACGTTTTGCGATGCGACATCAATCCCGGCGGCAATTTGCAAACGGTCCAATGGACCCAACCGCTTCCGACAAATGTGTGGACTCATGTCGCCGTGACCTTCAGTGGCTCCGAGGGAATTTTGTATGTGAACGGCGCGCCGGTGGCGACTAACAGTAGCATGAACCTTTTGCCTCTCGACGTTGCTCCGCAAACGAATTCGCTGGGTCGCAGCAAATTCACCGCTGATCCTTACTTCAATGGAGAATACGCCAGCTTTCGATCCTATTCGCGGACACTTTCGCCGCGGGAAATCGTGGAGCCTGTGGCGGAGATTCTGCAGCCCGCGGAGGGTTCGACCTATCAGGCTGGCGGCGTCATTAATTTTGCCGGCACTGCCTCGGACTTCATGGCCGTGCCGATTCCGAGCAACCAAATGGCTTGGCAAATCAATTACATTCAGGATGGGACCACTAATGTCGTGCTAGGTCCGGTTTCCGGCGAGACTAACGGGAGTTATTTAATACCCACCAACGCGACCGGTGGCGGAAACTATACGATTACTCTAACTGTCACAGATAGTTCTCACAGACAAAGCACTGTTTGCACGACATTGCCACCGGCTCATTCCCCCGGCAGTTGGGCATCCTACTATCCGTTGAGGAGCGATGCCAATGATGTAAACGGCCACTACGAGGGAACTTTGCACGGCGGGCCTTCGTTCGTGACGGACGCGGTTCGCGGCAGCGTGCTGAGTCTCAACGGAGTCAATCAATATGTCAGTTTTCCACCGGGTCTAGCCGGCATGCAGACTTTCATGGCATGGGTAAAATGGAATGGAGGGGCGGACTGGCAGCGCATCTATGATTTTGGCGACGATACCAACCGTTACAGCGTGTTGACTCCTTCGGCCTCTGATGGCGTGCTGCGATTTAACATCAGCATCGATAGCATCCCCGGCGAGGAAGTCGCGGATGCTCCGTGGCCATTGCCAGTGGGCGTATGGACGCACGTTGCCGTGGTGATCGCCGGCGCTTCGGTCACTGTCTATACCAACGGAGTGCCGGTGGCGACCAATGCATTTGCCAACCTGGTTCCGGCCAATCTCAACGCCACTAATAATTACCTGGGCAAGAGCCAGTGGCCCGCCGACCCCTACTTCAGTGGAGAATTGAGCGACGTGCGCATTTTTTCGCGGCCACTCGGTTCCAACGAAATTAGCGCGCCGCAGATTACCATCGTTCAGCCGGCGCAAGGATCGATTTACGTTCCCGGCCAGTCGATTAGCTTCGCGGGCAGCGCAAATGATTTTTATGACAATGGCGTGGCTGCCAGCAATTTTGTGTGGACAGTGGAATTCATCGACGGCGGCGTGACCAATGTTGTTTCCGGGCCGTTGAGCGGCGTTACGAATGGAAATTTTGTCATTCCCGGCAGCGGCGCGTCTTCTACCAATGGCTTTTATCAGATCGTTCTTGGGGCGACGGATTCAGCCGGGCGTAGCGCGACCAATTTTACGAGCATCTATCCTTCGACCCCATTCCCGCCTAGCAATTGGGCGTCTTTCTACCCGTTTACATCAGGGGCGCAGGACGCCAGCAACCTCTACAATGGGACGCTGGAGGGCGGCGCTTCGATTGAAAACACATTGCCGGGCGGCAACGTGCTCAATTTGTCCGGTAGCGGCGAATATGTCAGCCTCCCGCCTGGCGCCGGAGCGGCCCAAACCGTCTCTGGCTGGGTGAAGTGGGAAGGGGGCAGCGAGTGGGAGCGCGTTTTCGATTTCGGTAAAAACGACACGGATTATTTCTTTTTGACGACTGCGGACGAATCCAACCTCGTCCAGTGCTCCATTACGACGGACGTGGGGATTTACAACCAGGAAATCGAATCGCCGTCGTCTTTTCCCGTCAACCAATGGACATTGGTATCCGTCGTCATGGATGGCCGCGAAGGAATCCTCTACCTGAACGGGAACGCTGTTGCGGTCAATAATAGCGTCAATCTTCTTCCCTCTGACGTTGCTCCCACGCAATGCTACCTTGGTAAAAGCCAGTATCCGACGGATCCCTACTTTTACGGGATGATGAGTTCGGTGGAGTTGAATTCCTCCCCGCTGGCGCTGGCGCAACTGATTGCGCCGATCCCGACGATTGTTCTACCGACCAACGGGACGGTTTATTCCAACGGAACCACGCTGACCTACTCCGGGACCGCCACCGATTACTCCGGGAAGGCATTGCCCGCAACGTCCTACTCGTGGTCCGGGGAATTATACACCAACGGCGTGGCGTCGCCTGCGTTTGGGCCGGTCACGGGGGTTACGGTTGGGACGTACCGAATTCCTACGAACAGCCCGATTTCGACGAATGTTTTCTACCAAATCACCCTGACCGTTATTGACACAAATGGTTATCAACAGTCCGTTTCCCGGGATGTCTTTCCCGTGTTGGGTCCACCGACGATTGGCGCCGCGCAGGCCGGCAACGGATTCAGCCTTTCCTGGCCGCAGTGGGCGGGAAGGATGGAACTTTACACGACGAGAAACCTGGGCGCCGGCGGTTGGACGCTCGTCACCAATATTCCTACTAGTTCCAACAACACATTCACGGTGACGATTCCGATGACTAACTTCCTGCAATTCTTCCGCCTACAATCGCCGCCGTAGCTTAGGGCGCCGTTGACTTTTTGCCTACCTCGTTGAAGACGGCCTGCAAACAATTCCACGAGTTGGTCGGGTTTGGCTTTGCGGAGGATGCCTCCTGGAGAAATGTCTCGGCGCTTTCCCACACCGTTTGGAGCATTCCTTGAAAATGGGGCTGCATCACCTTTGAAGTCGTTTTGCGCCATCGTATCATGTCATCCGTTTGCTGCACCGCCGGATCGGCGGACCTCCAAGGACACGTGACTACGTCGAAACCTTTCATTGCGAAATAAACGGCCGTTGGATCGGGGCGCTCGTAGTGCCAATCGCAAATCATTACGTCCTTAGGAATGAGGTCGATGGCGCGCGCGGTAGTGCGATAGCTGGCTTCCCATTCGCCGAGTCCGGTCGTCTTGCCGTCGATCAAGCGGTCGCCCCAAATCCAGAGGCGGCGGTTCTTTACTTTAAGATGGTCATGGATGCGGCGCACTTCGTCGGCGAACAATTCCGCTCTGTCACGGCCCCCGCAACGAGGGCATTGGTCTTCGCCCAAATAAAAAACTTCATCCATTCCGGCATGAAAAGCGTCCGCCTCGAAAACATCGCATAGCTCGTCAATCACGGGGAAAAGGACTTCGTGAACTTTGGGATTCAGGGGACAGTAGCTCTTGCAATAGAGCTTGTCGGGGTTTGGCCATTTGTATTCTTTTGGAAGCTTGACCCAGGGCGTTTCGTCGAATTCAGGATAGACACTCAGGAGCTTTCCCATGTGAGTGCGAAAAGATTGGTGGCCGAGCAAATTGATTTGAGGGATGAGTTTGATTCCATCCTTTCGGCAAACCTGCACGAGCTTTTTGACGTCGGCGCGCGAAAGGGCGTCGCTGTCCCTGAGTTCGGGGTGGGTCTCGAATTGATAATTGTAATCGACGCGCAAGATTAAAGTATTGACATGACGCGGCGCGAGTTGCTGGTCGATAAACGCGACGAAATTGTCCACGTTGTCAGGCCGCGGCGCAGCGATGCAAAGGCCGCGCACGGGCATCAAATCATCCAAGTCGGCGGCATGAGTTTTGGGAGAAAGGAAGAGAAGTCCAAGGAGACAACAGAGCGAGAGCGATTTCATTGCGGAGGTTATAGCTTGAAATGACGGGAAAGGTCAAACTGGGTGATTTTGCCGGGCTTTTTGCGGGGTTGATTTTAGCTGGCGATTCGGCTTTAATCGTGTAAGTTCTCCCGTGAAAAAGAAGGCCCCCATCCCTTGGTTGAGAACGGCTGTCGCCGTTCTATTCACGGGCGTTTCTTTTTATGCCGCCGATGCCGCGCCGCGAAAATCGCTGACGGGCCATGTGCCGCAAATTGTGGCCGCCGTGAGTTCCAACGGGCGGCTTGCGGGCGAAACGCGGTTGAAGCTGGCGGTGGGACTGCCGTTGCGCAATCAAGACGTTCTGAGCAATTTCCTGCAGGCAATCTATGATCCGGCTAGCCCCCAATACCATCATTACCTGACGTCGGATCAGTTCATCGAAAAATTCAGTCCGACTCCGGGGGATTACCAGGCTGTTATCAATTTTGCGAAGACCAACGGCTTCACTGTGACCGCGACGCATTCGGACCGGATGCTGCTGGATGTTTCCGCCGCGGCGGGGGATGTCGAACGCGCTTTCCGGGTGACGATGCGGCTCTACCCGCATCCGACGGAGGCCCGGAATTACTTCGCGCCCGATGTCGAGCCGTCCGTGCCGGCGGACCTTCCGATAGCGGATGTTAGCGGGCTTAACAATTATCTGCGGCCTCGACCAAAAAATATTCCGCGAAAGGCCATTTCGGCCGGCGGAAGCAACACGTCGGCGGAAGGGTCGGGACCGAACGGCAATTTGATTGGCGGCGATTACCGGGCGGCCTATGTTCCGGGCGTTACGCTTACGGGCGCGGGGCAAATCGTGGGATTGTTCGAATACGACAATTACTATCCGGGGGATGTTAGCAGCTACGAAAGCATCGCGAATATGACCAATCCTCCGGCAGTCGAGACTGTGCTGCTGAATGGATATACGGGGACGCAATCGGACGGGAACGGGGAAGTTGCGCTGGACATTGAAACGGCCATGTCGATGGCGCCTGGGTTGTCAAAGATCGTCAGCTATGAGACGAGCCTTGAGAATTCGGCGAACGATATTTTGAGCGTGATGGCCACCAATACGGCGATCAAGCAATTCAGTTGCTCTTGGAACTTTGGATCCAATCCGCGCACCACGATGGATTCGTATTTTCAGAAAATGGAAACACAGGGTCAAACATTTTTTGACGCGAGCGGCGACGATGGAGCTTACACGAGGGCGGTTCCGGAACCGAACGACGATCCGTATATTACCATCGTGGGCGGGACGACTCTTTCCACCAGCGGTCCCGGCGAGCCGTGGTTTGGCGAGGTAACGTGGAACGCGCCCGACCTTGACGACTCCAGCAGCGGCGGGGTCAGCACGACTTATCCGATTCCTTCCTGGCAAGCCGGTGTCAGCACGGCCGCAAATAAAGCCTCGACAACTCATCGAAATATTCCCGACGTTTCCATGGTGGCGGACAATATTTTTATCGTGGCCGACGACGGCCAGTACGAAGCGAGCGGGGGCACCAGCGCCGCGGCGCCGTTGTGGGCTGCATTCACGGCGCTTGTCAATCAAGAGTCGCTGGCCGCGGGGCATTCAACCGTCGGGTTTATCAACCCGGCCATCTACGCCCTGAGAACAAATGGCTATGCGGCGGATTTTGATGACATCACCATTGGCAACGATACCAATGGGACTGTCGGATTTTATGCGACGGCCGGTTACGATCTTTGCACCGGGTTGGGAACTCCGTCGGGAAGCAGTCTCATAATTGCCCTTGCCTCGCCGGATGGTTTTGGGATCACGCCGGGGAGGGGTTTTAGCGCCAGTGGCCCGGCGGGGGGGCCGTTCAACTTCCAAGCGCAAACTCTCTTATTGACGAACGCGGGGCACAGTTCGTTGACGTGGTCGCCGGGCGCCGCGCCGGGCTGGCTGACGGTCTCGGACCAAGGCGGTCCGTTGGATTCCAAAGGCACTGCGAGTGTAACTGTTCAACTCAATGGGCTGGCGCGAAGCCTTTCCCCAGGAGTTTACACGGCCGACCTATGGTTCACCAACATGACCAGCGGACTTGCGCAACTACGGCAATTCACATTGCAAGTGGAACAAAACCTGGTCCACGACGGCGGGTTCGAAGCGGCCGACTTCGCCTATTGGACATTAAGCGGGCTCGATGCCGGGGAAGATAATTTTGCGGACGATGGGACCTATACCTCTTATCCTCCCTACTCTGGAAGTTTTTTTGCGGCTCTTGGAGAGATAGGTGGTCTTGCTTACCTGTCCCAGCCATTGCCCACCATTGCGGGGCAGCTATACCTGATTTCCTTTTGGCTGGCGAATCCGTCCGGCGCTACTCCCAGCCAATTTCTCGTCCAATGGAATACCGCTACCACGATCAACACACTCTATAATGTGTCCAACCCGGGGGCGTTTAGTTGGGAGCAGATCCAATTCGCCGCAGTCGCCCGAACTAATTCCACGCTATTGCAGTTTGGAGACCGGAACGACGACGATTTTTTTGGGTTGGACGACGTGAGCGTTTATCCGATTCCGTTGCCAACGATTCAAGCGATCCGACAGATCGGTGATACGGTCCAAATCACATGGAACGCCCTGCCTGGCCTCGCCTACCAGGCGCAATATAGTGACACGTTGCTTAACCCGCAATGGATCGACCTGGGAACGCCTGTTACCGCGAGCGGCACAACGGCGACGGTGGCGGAAGCTATCACGACAAACGGCCAGGAATACTATCGCATCATCCTGAGTGTTCCGATGTGAAGTCAGTCGGATTGGTCGGGCACTTCAATTATATCACCGTTGCGAAGGCGGAGGTCTGGACCTGGTTGGAAGGGGGAAGAGCTGCAATTCACGATCCATGCGCGCGTTTGGCCGGTTTTAGGATCACGGCGGGTGACTTTCACGTGGGCTATATCCGATGAAGAGAGCATTATATTGCGAGCCGGCTGCGCATTTAGAAATCTGGCCACATAGGAAGAATCACCCAGAGTCCCGACCGGCAGCGTTACTTTCTGATCGCGCACGATGAGTTCCACGCTTCCTGCCAGACAAACCGCCATGTTGTACATGGTTTGATTTCCCAATCCGGAATCAGTGTCGCCCAAAGAGTGGTCACGTTCGGGGATGTTCACCACGTCGCCAAACTCCAACGGCACATTGCGTGAGCACTCAACTCCATTGGTGCTGTTTAGAAGATTGGCCGGAATGCGGGTCCAATTGGTTGAAGCGGAATCAGGGCGCTCGATAACGATCCGTTTGAGGTCCGGAAACGGGACCACTTGGCCAGGGGATCCTATTTGCCCGTTGGACATGGGATACCGATTTACAGGATTGTAAAAGTTATAGATTGCCTCCAGCAGGGTGAAGCGGTTCCAGTCGTTGGTGCCCTTGCGAAAAATGGGAGCCGGAAGCCCTGGCGGTGAACGGGTGATGATGATCTCGTCCCAGTGCGGCAGATTCTCCAGCGCTCCATGCTGCAAAAACAGGTCGATGAGTTTTTGAGGAGGATTATTTCGTTTGACCAAATCCAGGGGCGTATCTCCGTTCTTGTCTCTCACATTCGGGTCCGCCTTATAATCCAACAGCAAGCTGAAAATCTGTTCGCCGGCTCCTCCCATCGCCGCGCAATGGAGGGCGTTATCGCCGAATTCATCCTGCGCATTGGGATTTGCGCCGCGTTGAAGCAGGAACTCCACAGCCTGGGTATTAGTTTCCTGGGCTGCGTAGTCCAAGACTGTCCGTGTGCGACTTGCCCCCCAGATATTGATGGTTCTATGCTGATCGACGTCGGCGCCGGCGTCCAGCAGCGCTTTGAGAATATTGGTGTAGGACAATGCGTCGAACAATGAAGGCTGTGCGTTTCCGATATTTGGGTTTGCGCCGTGCGCAAGCAGCAATTGGACGAGGGCCAAATTATGACGCGCGGCGGCAATTCCCAGTGCTGTATGCCAGTGTTGGACTTTGCGTTTACATTCGCATGATAGGCCAGCAACGTTTCGGTGACAGCCTTGTAGCGGTGCTCCACAGCGATTAGCAGTGGAGTCATTCTGTCGTTCCCTGCTTCAACGTCGGCATTGTGGTCGAGCAGGAATTTCACCATGGCGTTTTGGCCCTTTGCGGCGGCTTCAGCCAGAGGAGTTCCGCCACCAGCATATTCAAAATTGACACGAGCGCCGTTGTCCAGAAGGAATTGGGCAACGCGCAATTGTCCCTTGCTCGCGGCAATCCAGAGAGGCGGCACCAGGCCTTGGGACGATGGATTTATCATCGGGGCTGTTCTGAATGACTTGTTTGAGACGTTGGATTTCCTGGTCCTGTTCGTCAAGAGCAGAAGCGCCTTCGGTATTGGCGGAAGGAGCCAGTTTTAATGAAAGCGCTTTTGAAAGCCCGTCCAGGCCTTCGCGTATCTGTTCGGAAAGGCCTTCTTCTGTCTGTTTGTACCTTTTGACTTCGGAACCCCAGGGCCCCTCGTTTGTGAGGAATCTATGAAGATCAAGGTCACAACTGTTATATTGCTCAATGAGGTTGAGCAACGAAGCATCGTTCAGCAAATGCGGCGCAACTTGCAACATCTCAGACAGACTCATGCCTTTGAGTTTATTCACATATTCCAATTCCCGTACAAGATCGGTGTTCGGAATCGCTGCCACCTGGCTGGAGGGTTCCGGCCGGCCAAGACCGATCAAATTCTGGCGGCTTAATGTTGTGAGCGTTTCCTGATCGGGGAATTCGCGAACGATACGTTCGTATTGTGCGGCGGCCTCGTTCGTGCGACCAAGCATGCGATAACATTCTCCGAGGCGATAAATAGCCGTCGCCGCGACCTTGCGGTCCCTGTCAAATTGCGTGGAGAGGGATTGATAGTCGGCGATGGCGGCATTCAAATCGTGGCCGGATGCCTCATCCAACAGACCTTGCTGGAGAAGCGACGTGAGATTGTTGGTTTGCGCGTGGGCGACGACCGCCATCAGCAAGAAAATCAGAAAGCAAAATTTTGTTTTCATAAATTCAACCCCGCCATGCTGGCAGATCGATCCGCGGCATTTGTCATGCTTTTGCAAAATCACACGTCCAATTTGTAGCCAACGCCATGGACCGTCTTGATCCAGCGCGGCGCATCGGGATTTTTTTCCAGTTTCGACCGCAGGGCGGCGATGTGGTTGTCCACCGTGCGCGTGGTCGGAAAGGCGGCGTAGCCCCAGACCGTATCGAGAAACCGCTCGCGGGTCACCGGTTCGCCCTCGTTCTCGGCCATCAGGCGCAGCATGGCAAATTCCTTTGCCGTCAGGTGAAGCTGGCGTTTGCCGCGCGCCGCCGTCTGCCGGGCAAGGTCAATTTCCACGTCGTCCAATTTTAATTTCAAGGGCGCTTTGGTGCTCCGTTCCATTCG
>DATAXU010000210.1:0-24189 GCA_036272955.1 Verrucomicrobiia bacterium | reverse complement strand
TGTTCTTTGTCCATCTGGCGTGATCATCCCTTCAATTGAGTCGCTGCGCTCTCCAAATCCGTGATAATGGAGGACCAACGTTCCTTGCCCAGAGTCGCGACCACTTTGTCCTGGGCGGAGCGCCATGCCGGAAGCGTCCTGGCCAAAGCTTCACGGCCCTTTTCGGTAATCTCAAGTTCCACGTGACCGCCTCGTCCGCCGCCTTTTGCCCGCAACAAGCCGTCCCGCTGCAAAGGCCGAAGATTTCGCAACAAGGTAGTGCGTTCCATTCCAAGCCATTCACTCAATTCCGCCATGGTCCACCCATTCCTGGCCTTTAATGCCCGCAGGATCGGCGTTTGCGTTGGGCGGATGCCGTGCCGGCGCACCTCCGCGTCAAAGAACTGGGTTATAACACGCGCCGCCCGGCGCACATTAAAACACGTGCAGTTTTCCACCGACGTCATATCCAACTGTTTCCTCATTGAGTGCATATACACATACACGGCATTTCTGTCAATGGGAATTTTGGGGAAATCTTCCGGTTTTCCAGCAGAATCGAATGTATGAAGTTGACCCCAAAATCCATTACAGAAATCCATTACGCCATGACGATAAAAGGGAGGGGTGACGTAATCCTCCGGTAATGTAGCTTATGGCAAACTCAAGCCCAGGAATTCGTAAATTGAATGCAAGACCGCCGGGCACCATCATCATTCACATTGAGATTTCGATGCGCTAAAAACAAGTTTGACGTCGGGCGGGGTTTCCAAGCCTCGATCTCGAATTGTCACCCGATAGGTCGCTCCATTTTTGTACTGTGAGAACGATTCGCGGCCAATTAATCCGAAAGCTGATGTTAAGCTTCGTCCTGCTTCTTGGAGCGGGAAGCGCGGGCATCTATTTTTCCACTCGCGCGGCGTTGGTGGAACAATTTGACAATACCCTTCAGGCCAAGGCCAACGCGGTGGTTTCGGGCACGGAGGCGCAAGGGGACCACATCGACGTGGAACTTGATGAACAGTCCATGCATGAATATGATGAGGGCGTTCCAGTGGATTTCTTCCAGTTGCGCCGGATCGACGGGTCAACGTTGTGGCGTTCGAAATCGCTGACGAATGCGGATCTGCCGGCACGGTTCGGGACGTTTCGACATCCGAAATATTGGAATCTTACCCTGTCTTCGGGTTTCGAGGGACGCGCGGTGGGTTACTCCTTTTCACTTTCCAGCGCAAAGGACGGCCAGGGGCCGGGTCCCGCCGATTTGTCGATTATATTTGCTTCGGATCGGAGGGATCTTGACGAGGGTTTGTCTGTCCTGGCGGTGGTCCTTCTTGGGTGCGGGGTGCTGATGCTTCTGGCGACGGCTTTTGTCGTCCCCCGTGTGCTGCGACAGGAACTCGCTCCGCTTGACCGGCTGGGGGAAGAGGCAAGCCGCATCGATGCCAACTCTCTTTCGACGAGATTTCCGATCGAGGGTGTGCCGGGAGAATTGCAACCGATTTACCAGCGGCTCAACCATCTCCTCTCGCGTCTGGAGGAATCGTTTGAACGCGAGCGGAGGTTTAGCGCTGATCTGGCGCACGAACTGAGAACGCCCATCGCGGAGCTTAGGAGTCTGGCCGAAGTCGCCTTAAGATGGCCCGAGAGCCGCACTGGCGAAACGGACAGGGACACGTTTGCCATTGCACTTCAAATGGAGGGAATTGTGGCGCGACTTCTGGAGCTTTTGCGGAGTGAGCGGGGGCAGGTGCTTTGCCGACGTGAGACCGTGTCGCTCTTTGAGATCGTCGAATCGGTATGGCGCCCGTTCAAGGGCAAAGTTGAAAAGAAGGCGCTCAAAGTCGTCCAAAATGTTCCTCGCGATCTGCAAATCTCGTCCGATTCAATATTGCTGCGCTCGATTTTCACCAATCTCGTGGACAACGCAGTGGAATACACGCCGGCGGGCGGAACGATCACCACGCGCGCGGAAGCCGGGCACGGAGAATTCAAACTCGAAATTGCCAACGCAGTAGAACACCTTGATGCGAGGGATTTGCCCAAGCTATTTGATCGATTCTGGCGAAAGGATCCATCCCGGACCGATGCGGTTCACGCCGGCCTTGGACTGTCATTGGCACACGCCTTTTCAAAAGCTCTTGAAACGGAGCTAACGGCATCATTTGACGGCAGCGGCCATCTCGTTATGACGCTCAAAGGCCCGACGAGCGAATGGACGGGATCAAATTCAACTCTCTGATTTTGTCCCGTAATGTTCTCGTAATGAGAATATGATTAAATCGCGCTTCGAAACGGAAGTGTGCTGGCGCGACGCCAGCCCAAAACTAAGTCAATAAAAATATGAAGATACGTTATGTAACCACCGCCGCGCTGGCTTTGTCCCTGCTGACCGGCTGCGTGGGAACCAAGAATGAAAAAGAAGGGGACCACCACGAATCAAAAGCCGAACTGATGGCGGAAGCGAAAGTCAGCGAAGCCGATGCCCGACAAACCGCGATGGCGCGGGTTCCGAATGGTGATATCAAGGAAGCGGAACTCGAGCGCGAAGACGGCCATTTGCAATGGTCGTTCGACATCGCCACGCCCGACACAAAGGACATCACTGAAGTGAACGTGGATGCCATCACGGGCGGGATAATCAATATCTCCAAGGAAAAGCCCGAAAACGAAAAGGCGGAAAAGGACAAAGACTAGTATTAGATCCTGCTCGCAAGCGGGCCGCCTCCCGCGCCAGCGCCTGGAGACGGTCGCGCTCAAAAGGGTTCGTCATACGAAAGCGCATCGAATATCCTGATTCCGTGCGCTTACTTTTAGTGGAAGATTCCGAACGGCTGCAACGCTCGGTCGGCAAAGCTTTGCGGAAGGCAGGATACGCGCTGGATGTCAGCAGCGAAGGTGAAGACGGGCTTTGGAAGGCCCAGTCAAATGAATACGACGCGATTATACTCGACGTCATGCTTCCAAAATTGGATGGGCTTGCGCTTCTTCGGCGGCTTCGAACCAAAGGCCGGGAGACACCGGTGCTGCTGCTGACGGCCAAAGACACGGTGGACGATCGCGTGAAGGGCCTGCAAATGGGGGCCGACGATTATTTGATTAAACCGTTTGCGCTGGCGGAACTTTTAGCCCGCGTGCAGGTCCTCTGCCGCCGCCGTTACGCCGTCAAATCAAACCGGCTGGCCGTGGGCGATATTGAAATCGATTTGACAGCCCGCACCGCCAGGCAAAACGGACACCTCCTCGACTTGACGGCCCGCGAGTTCGTGTTGTTGGAGTATCTTGCCCTGCGCCGCGGCCACATCGTCACACGAGCTGAAATCGAAGCGCACATTTACAGTGATTCGGCCGAGGTCATGAGCAATGCTGTTGACTCGGCCGTTTGCAATCTACGGAAGAAACTAAGCGGGCCGGAAGGATCCTCGGCTATTCAGACCAAGCGCGGGGTTGGGTATATGTTGAGCAGCACGATGACTTTTTAACCATGGCCAAGACGGATTCATTGCGAATCGTGCAGTTGACGCCGGGGGCGGGGAAAATGTTTTGCGGGGCGTGCCTGCGCGATAATGCGCTGGTGGCGGCGTTGCGCGCGATGGGCCATTCGGTGGTGATGGCGCCGCTTTACCTGCCGATGACGCTGGATGAGGATGACCAGAGTTTGGGGACGCCACTTTTTTACAGCGGCATCAATGTTTATCTGGACCAGCAATCGCCTCTTTTTCGCAGGGCGCCGCAGTGGTTGCATCGGCTGTTCGCTTCGCCGCAGCTACTCAAGCTGGCGTCAGGGGCGGCGGCGAACACGCGGGCGCAGGAGTTGGGGGAGTTGACCATCTCCATGCTTCGCGGTGAGGAGGGAAATCAGGCAAGGGAACTCGATGACTTGATCCGATGGCTGCGCGTGGAGAAGCCGGATGTGGTCTGTTTGTCCAATGTGCTGCTGGCGGGGATGGCCCGGCGGATTCGCCGGGAAGTGGGCGTGCCGGTTGTCTGCTCGCTGCAAGGGGAGGATTATTTCCTGGACGCGCTGCCGGAGGCCCATCGACAAACGGCGTGGGAAACCACCGCGGAGCGAGCAGCGGACATTGATTTATTCATCGCGCCCAGCCGGTATTTTGCGGACTTCATGAGGCAACGGCTGCGGGTGCCGGCTGAGCGGATGAGAATCCTTGCGAACGGGATTAGCCTGGAAGGGTATGGAACGCCGGCTAGCCCTGCCCCAGCGGGCGAAGCCGGGCCGCCGGTGCTTGGATTTTTTGCGCGAATGTGTCGCGACAAGGGGCTGGATCTGTTGACCGACGCGTATATTCGGCTGAAGAAGCGGGCGGGGTTGGAGAAATTGAGGCTGCGCGTGGGAGGCAGTTGCGGGCCGGCGGACCTGCCGCTGGTGAATTCGTTGCGCACGCGGCTGAATGAGCAGGGTCACGGCGAGGATGTTGAATTTTGCCCGAATCTTTCGCGCGCGGAAAAGGTGGCTTTTTTGCGGTCGCTTACGGTGTTTTCCGTTCCTGCGCGGTGGAAGGAGGCGTTTGGGCTGTCCATTATCGAATCGCTGGCGGCAGGGGTGCCGGTGGTGCAGCCGGACCATGGGGCGTTTCCGGAATTGATCGCGTCCACGGGTGGGGGAATTTTATGCGCGCCGCAGGATGAGGCGGCGCTGGCGGAGGCGTTGGGGGGATTGCTGATGGCACCGCAGCGCGCGCAAGCGATGGGACGGGCCGGGCGGGCGGCGGTGATTGCACACTACAGCGTGGAAACGATGGCCAAGGAAATGGCGCGACTCTGCCGGGAGGTCTCGAATCGTGGCAGGGGGCCCGAATTTGGGTCGGCGGCAGCTTGAAAAAAAATGACAAAAGGGGGCTTGCCAAGGGGACGCGGGGGGCTTACTCTCTCCCTCCTTTTTGGACGCCGTGATTGCGGCGGGCGGCAGGAATCGAATTCGTGGTTGGCCGCCACCACAAGAGAGACCTTATTTATTTATTATGGCCGTGCGAATTCGTTTGAAGCGGGTTGGAGCAAAGAATGCGCCTTATTTCCGCATTGTAGTCGCCGATTCCCGCAGTCCGCGGGATGGCAAATTCATTGAGGAGATCGGCAGCTATCAGCCGATGAAAAAGGGCGAGAATTGCAAGCTGGATATGGAACGCGCGAAATATTGGGTGAGCAAGGGCGCGCAACCGAGCGAGACCGTTGCCAGTTTCATCAAGAAATTGAACAAGGCGGCGGCTGCGGCGACGGCGCCGGCTTAAGGAATTGTCGGCTTATGCAAGCCTTTCTGGAATATGTGGTCAAAGGGTTGGTGAACCACCCGAATGACGTCACGGTCACGCCGGTGGTGAAGGACGCGTTGACCATTTATGAATTGCGGATGCACCCGGATGACGTGGGCAAGGTCATTGGGCGGCAGGGTATGACGATCAATGCGCTGCGGTCGCTGCTGCTGGCCGGGAGCGCGAAGAAGAATTTGCGATGCACGCTGGAAATCGTTGAGGATAAGCCGGCGCCCGCTTGAGAATAGACCTGCTCACGTTGTTCCCGGAAATGTTCACGGGACCTGTCGATGTGAGCATCATCCAGCGGGCCAGAAAATCGGGGCTGCTGGATTTGCGCGTGCATAATCTTCGGGATTACACGCATGACAATTATAAAACGGTCGATGACCGGCCGTTCGGGGGAGGTCCGGGAATGGTGCTGAAGCCGGAACCGATTTTCGAGGCGGTGGAGGCGCTGGCGGAGGACGACACGAAGGTCATTTTGATGTCGCCGGTGGGACGGGTGTTTGGCCAGGGCGTGGCGCGGGAATTGGCGCGGGAGACGAAGTTGCTTTTTATTTGCGGGGCTTACGAAGGGGTTGATGAACGGGTGCGGCAGGAGTTGGCGGACGATGAATTGTCGATTGGCGATTACGTGCTGACGAACGGTTCGCTGGCGGCGATGGTAGTGATTGACGCGGTGACGCGATTATTGCCGGGGGCGCTGGGGGATGACCAAAGTTCGCTGGACGAGTCGTTCAGCCACGGGTTGCTTGAGTATCCGCATTACACGCGGCCAGGGGAGTATCGAGGGCTGAAAGTGCCGCCGGTGCTGTTGTCGGGGAACCACACGGAGATCGAGAAGTGGCGGCGGGAACAGGCGGCGTTGAGGACGCAAGAGCGACGGCCGGATTTGTGGAAGAAGAAAGTAGATTGAGAATTTTGATTTTATGAACCAGGCATTGTTAGACAAAATTGAAACGGAGCAGTATCGCAAATCGGCGTCCGCATTTGGGGTCGGCGACACCGTGCGTGTCCACACCAAAGTGATCGAGGGCGACAAGGAACGCATCCAGATTTTTTCGGGCGTGGTGATTGGCCGGCGCGGGCATGGGTTGAACGAGATGTTTACCGTGCGGCGCATCAGCTACGGGGAAGGCGTTGAACGCATTTTTCCCGTGCATTCGCCGCGCATCGACAAGGTGGAAATCGAGCGCAAAGGCGCGGTCCGCCGGGCGAAATTGACTTACCTTCGCAGCCGCATCGGCAAGGGCGCCACGCTCGTCAAAGAAAAAGAAGGGCGAGTTCCCGCAGGGGCCGCAACGGCGGCGAAATAGGGGCAGGTCCCCTGCCCTGTTTGCGGTTTACGTTTGCGGGAGATTGAGCATATTGGGGCGTGTCTGCTTTGCGTAGATTTCCTTGGTTGCTTGCGATCGTCGTAGTCGCATTGCCTTGGACTTCCTTTGCCGCGCCGAAAACTCACGTTCGTTTGGTGCTTTCCGCGGATGCGGCACGGCCCGGGGACACGATTTGGGCTGGGCTGGAAATGGTGATGCCGCCACCCTGGCATACTTACTGGCGTAATGGCGGCGATGCGGGCGATCCCACGAAAATTGACTGGCAACTTCCGCCTGGAATCTCAGCCGGCGAAATAAATTGGCCCATTCCCGATAAATTGTCCGAACCGGCGGGAGATACGCCGATTGTCACTTACGTTTATACCAATCAAGTTTTTCTGCTTGTTCCGATCACTCTGGGACGCGACTTGCGGCCGGGCCCGGTTGAATTAAGAGCGAGCGCGCATTGGATGGAATGCTCGGATATTTGCGTGATGGCGGATAGTGAAGCCTCCGCAACATTGACTATCGCCGACGCGTTGAAGCCATCGACGAACGCCGGACTGTTGGAGGAATGGCGGCGGAAGGTTCCTGTGCCCGCAAAGGCGGGGGAGGCCGAAGCGTCGTGGGGCAGCGCGGGGGCGACGAGTAATTCGCGTCCGGTGATGATCGAGTGGAAAGGGAACTGGGGGCGGGCGGATTTTTACCCTTACGCGAATACGAATTTTGACGTGCAAGGGACGACGACGACTTTGACCGGAGGAGCGGACGTTGCGCGGCTGCAAAAGATCATCACGACGAACAGCCCGCAGTGGCCCGATCATCTCCAGGGGATTCTGGTGGGGAAACTGGATTCCTCAACGCCGAGCGGAGTGGAAGTGGATTTGGCGATCAAACCGGCCGCGGCGAAAACAGCGCATGCGGCGTCAGGCTCGCTGGGGGCGATTCTATTTTTTGCGTTTTTGGGAGGGCTTATCCTGAATGTGATGCCGTGCGTGCTGCCGATCATCGCGCTCAAGGTGCTGGGGTTTGTCAAACAATCGGCGGAAGCGCCAGGAAGGGTGAGGAGTCTTGGAATCGTTTATGGGATGGGGGTGATTGCCTCGTTCCTGGTTTTGGCTGGGCTGGCGATTGGTGTGCAGCACGCGGGGGGAATCGCCAATTGGGGCGACGCATTTCGCAATCCGCGATTTCAATTTGTCCTGACGGTTTTGATGATGCTGATTGCGCTGAATCTTTTTGGTGTTTTCGAGATCACGCTCAGTTCAGGGGCGGCGGGGGCGGCGAGCGATTTGGCGTCGCGACAGGGAATCTCCGGGGCATTTTTCAACGGCGTGCTGGCGACGGTTTTGGCGACGCCCTGCACGGCGCCGTTTTTGAGCGCGGCGCTGGCTTTTGCATTTACGCAATCCGCGACTGTGATCGTTGGTGTATTTACGGCGGCGGGGGTTGGTTTTGCGTTTCCGTTTGTGCTCCTGTGCGCGCAACCGCGCTGGCTCAAGCTGATGCCTAAGCCGGGGGCTTGGATGGAAAAATTTAAAATCGCCATGGGCTTTCCCATGCTGGCCACGGCAGTGTGGCTGATGTGGCTTTCCACAACCGGCGACGATGTGCTTTGGCTCGGCATTTTTCTGGTGATTCTTGCGATGGCGGCGTGGGTTTGGGGGGAATTTGTCCAGCGCGGCACGCGGCACCCGGGATTGGCGGCGGTCATTTGCATTGTGCTGATCGCGGGCGATTTTGGTTTGCGTTTTGAAACGAAGCCCAGCCCGGCTGCCATCGCGTGGCAGACATGGAGTCCGCAGGCGGTTGAGCAAGCGCAGCGGGATGGGCATCCGGTGCTGGTGGATTTCACGGCGAAAAGCTGTTTGACCTGTCAAGTCAATAAACGGACGAGCCTCGAAATCGACCGGACGCGGGCCAAGATGAGGAAGATCGGTGCTGTGGCATTTGTCGGAGATTTTACGCGAGAGGACCCGGCGATTGCGGGGGAATTGCAGCAGTTCGACCGCGCTGGAGTGCCGCTGGTATTGGTTTATTCCAAAGCCGTTTCCAAGGCGCCGGAAGTTCTGCCGGTGATCCTGACGCCCTCAATCGTTCTTGACGCGCTGGGGCGGGCCGCGCAATAAATTTTGAATGTCTGACGAAAAAAAAGCGCTGGTTGGAGTGGTCATGGGGAGTCAATCCGATTGGGAGACGATGCAACACGCCGCCAACCAGTTGGCGGAATTGAAAATTCCATGTGAAGTGCAGGTGATTTCGGCGCATCGAACGCCGGACCTTTTATTTGAATGGGCGTCCAGCGCGGCTTCGCGGGGATTGGAAGTGATCATCGCGGCGGCGGGCGGGGCGGCGCATCTGGCCGGGGTTGCGGCGGCGAAAACTCCCCTGCCCGTCCTGGGAGTTCCGATGGAATCGAAGTCGCTGCACGGGATGGATTCGTTGCTGTCGATGGTGCAAATGCCGGGGGGCATCCCCGTCGGCACGCTGGCGATCGGCAAGCCGGGGGCGATCAACGCGGCGTTGCTGGCCGCGGCGATCCTTGGCAATAAATATCCCGAATATCGCCGCGCCTATGAGGATTTTCGGCAGAGGCAAACCGAACGCGGGACGGCTAACAGGAACGTCAAACTATAACTGTCTCACGGAGTTTGAATCAGGTAAAACTGGTTTGTCGGCGGGACGGAGATGGTGAATTTGTAGGAAGCACCGGGGATAATGGTGGATAGAACCGCGGCGGAGTTGGTGACCCAGGCCGAGTCAGGGCGGGAGCTTTGAAGGAGGTTGAAGAGGGAAGGCGAGCCGTTTTCGACGAGGAAGGGGATTTGAAGTTGGCCGGCGCCAAAGACCGGCTGCGTCATTAAAATGAGGGGCAGCGCCACTCCTTTCACCACGGTGTTGTTAAATTCTTCTGTCACGTAAACGGTTCCGTTGCCGTCCACCGCGATGCCTTGCGGATAGTTGAAGAGCGCGGCGGCGCCATTGCCGTCCGAGGAGCCGATTTGGCCGGGGATTCCGGCCATTGTGGTGACGATCCAATTCGTTCCGCTATGAACGATTTTTCGGACAGTGGAGTTGTCGCTGTCGGTTACATACAGGACGCCGTTGTTGTCCACCGCAATATCGGTTGGGTATGCAAAACTCGAGGAGGAATTTGTGCCATCGAGGTGCCCATAAACGAGCACCGAACCGGCGATGGTGGTGACGGAGTAATTGGAGGAGGTGGGTGTGAGCATGCGGATCACGTAATTGCCCCAGTCCGTCGCATAGACTACGCCGTTTTTATCCACCGTGACGCCGCGAGTGTAATTGAAAAGAGCGTTGGTGCCGGAACCATCGTTCCAGCTAAAGACGCCGGCGCTTCCCGCTATAGTATTGACCGCCCAACCCGTTTGCACCGGGGAAATTTTACGAATCGTCGAATTAAAGGAATCGGCCACGTAAATAACACCGGCGGTGTCGATGGCCACGCCGGTCGGGTAGTCAAATCGAGCGACGGAATTGGTGCCGTCCGCGGAGCCGGAAACTTCATTCGTCCCGGCAATGGTTGTGGATTGAAAACTGTTGCCGGAAGGATTTAGCCGGCGAATGACTTCGTTGCCGGAATCGGCGACATAAACGGCGCCGTTGGTATCGACCGCGAGGCACGACGGCAGATAAAAAAGGGCGTTGGTGCCTAATCCCTCGGCGAAACCAGGATTCCCCGCCTGGCCGGCGATGGTTTGAACAACCCAATTCGTGCCGCTGGGGGTGAGTTCCCGAATCGTTGCATTTGCGTTGTCCGCAACAAATAGATTGTTCGAAAGGCCAACGGCGATTCCGTAAGGCTGGTTGAAACGAGCGACGCTGCCGGCGCCATTGGCGCTGCCGGTATCGCCGCCGTAACCGGCGAGAGTGCTGGTGGCCCAGTCGGTGCCGTCTGGCGTGGCTTGACGAATTTCTGAATTGCCGGAGTCTGTGATGAGCAAATCGCCCTTGTTATCGAAGGTGACTCCGTAAGGTTCGAAGAACAATGCGGCGTTGCCGATGCCATCATTGGTCCCCCCCACGCGATAGGTGCCCAACGGGGTGCTTACGGAATAGTTTGTTCCGACAGGGGTCAATTCACGAACGGTGTAGCCCTCGGCATCCGCGACGAAGACATTGCCGTTGCTTGCCACAACGATGTCGGCGGGAAATTCGAACAGGGCGTTGGTGCCCAGGCCGTCGCTGCCGCCGGACCGGCCGGCTTGACCCGCAATGGTCGAGGTCATCCAGTCGGAGCCGGACGGCGTGATTTTCCGCACCGTGGAATTCAGGGCTTCGCCGACGAAAAGATTGCCGTTTGTGTCAATTGCAATTCCAGCGGGGTAAAAAAACGTGGCATTGGTGTTGAGTCCGTCGGCGTGGCCGGAGGTTCGCTGGCCGGCGATGGTCGTGACGATCCAATTGGTTCCGCTTGGAGTCATCTTGCGGATTTCATTGTTGGCGTAATCCGCGACAAAGATATTTCCGGCGGCATCGCAACAAAGGCCAGCGGGGTTGTCGAACAAGGCGGATTGATTTGTGCCGTCCTGGCTTCCATAGGCGTTGAGGCTGCCGGCGATCGTGGCGACCGTCCAGGTTGAGCCGTTGAAGGTCATTTCTCGAATGACGTCATTGCCGGTGTCCGTGAAGAAAATTGTGCCGCCACTATCCATGGTAATGCCTTCCGGTGTATTGAGGCGGGCGACGGCGCCGACACCATCGACGAAACCCGGGGCGCCGCCGAGGCCGGTCACGGTGGTGACAACGCAATTGGTGCCGGTGATCGACAGGCTGCGAATGGTGTTGTTGACGGTGTCCGCCACATAAATCACGCCGGAAGGAGCGACGACGGATCGTTGCGGGTAATTGAAACGGGCGGCACTGTTGGTTCCATCCTCGGCTCCGATGCCTGCCGTGCCGGCAATGGTGGTGAACTGATAGGGAGTGTAATTTACCTGGCGCGCCGCCAACGGCAGAGCAAGCGCGATGAGCAAAGCCGTCAAGATTCCGAAAAAAATCAACCGCGCGCCGCCGGTATTTTTTATCATGCCAGACGACCGTACGGAAATCACCTGGGGAACACAATGCAATTAGGGAATTGCCCCGTGTAATGTGACACGGAAATGCCGGCGTGTCTGTATCCCTCTTTAGAGGGATTGGCGTGATTATTCTCGACTTGGGTGGACGGGACTTGTTTACTGTTAGCATGACTCGGATACGCGGTTCCAAAGCGTGGCGATCGTTGGCGGTTGCAATTTTTTTGGCTGCCTTCAACGCGGTATTCGGGGAGCAAAGCCGCACCGCTTTGACGAGCGCAGCCGCCGTCCTTTCGTTATCACCCAAAAAAGCGGGAAAGCATCTGCCGGTTTTTGTGAGAGGAGTTGTCACGGCCGCGGAACCGAATTGGAAGGGACAATTCTTCGTGCAGGATTCGACGGGCGGAATATTTGTCGAGAACATCAGCCAACACCAGCCGGCGCCGGGAGATTTGGTGGAAATTACCGGGATGAGTTATACAGGGGCTTTTGCGCCGATCATCGGGCATCCGAAGTGGAAGAAACTGGGCGCGGCCCCACTGCCGGAAGCGAAACAGGTGCCGATCGAAGTGCTGATGTCCGGGACCGAAGACAGCCAGCGCATTGAGACGTCCGGCATTGTGCGCGCGGCGAAAATAACGGACACAAAATCAAATCTGGATTTGGATATTGTATCGGCGGGTTATCGTTTTCACGCGTTTCCGAAGTTGCCCGAGGGGTTGGACCCGCAAAGCTTGATCGGCGCAACCGTGCGGCTCAAAGGGACCGCGGCGGCATCTTACTACCCGATGCTCAAACGGTTTATCGCACTGAATTTGTTCGTGCCGCAGATGTCGGATTTTGTGGTGGAATCCAGGGAGTCGGTCGATCCGTTTGCCGAGGCGTTGGTGCCTCTTTACAGCATTGCGCGTTACCAGAGGGAGAAAAGACCGGGGCAGCGGGTGCATGTGCTGGGGAGGGTCACGTACTTGAGGCCGGGGGAGGACTTGTTTTTGCAGGACAAATCCGGCGGGTTGCATGTAAGGACGCGGCAGGTTGGGGGCATTGCGGTGGGAGACGTCGTGGAGGCTGTTGGGTTTGCGGATTACGACAATTTTCTGCCGCTATTGCAGGACGCGATACTGCGCAAAAGCGCGGCCACGTTGCCTGTTCTCGCGCCCAAAACCGTAACGATGCGGGAAGTGCTGGACGGAGTGGACCACGCGGGTTTGGTGGATTTGAAAGGGAAGTTGCTCGACCGGTTTGTGCGGCAAGATGCGTCGCCGGCAACGCTCGACGGGCCGAGTCGTGTCAGGACTGTATTGACGATGCAAAGCGAGGGTTTCACGTTCGCGGCGGAAACCGAAGGGTCCAGCGCGAGCAAGGAATTGGCGGCCATTCCCATTGGGAGCACGATTGAAGTGACCGGGGTTTGTTTCACGGAAAGCGGCGAGGGTGGGAAAACGAAGTCGTTTCAAATACTCCTGCCGACCGCGGCGGATGTCAAAGTGCTGGCACAACCGAGCTGGTTGACGCCGCAACGGCTGCTGGCCGGGCTGAGCGTGTTGCTGGTTGTGTCGATTGCCGCGGTGAGCTGGACCTTTATCATATCAAAGAAAAATGCGGCGTTGAGGGTATTGGTTTGTGAGAAGGAAAAGGCGCGGGTGGAATTGAGGGACGCGCACGACCAGCTTGAGGAACGGGTGAAGGAGCGGACAGCGCAATTGAAGCTTCAAATCACCGCCCGCAAGGAATTAGAGCTTCAATCCAAGGCGACTTTGGCGGAGCGGACACGCCTGGCCCAGGAATTACACGATACTTTGGAGCAAGCGCTGACGGGGGTCGCGCTGCAATTGGACACCGCGGCAAAGCTGTTCGAAAAAGAACCGACGAACGCGCACCATCATCTTGAATTGGCGCGAACCCTTGTTGGCGAAAGCCAGACGGAGGTCCATAGATCGGTGTGGAACTTGCGCTGCCGGGCATTGGAACAATTCGACTTGCCCGACGCGGTCATGATGAGCAGCAAGCAGATTACGGGGGGGTTGAGTCTTCAGGTTGAAATGAAAGCGCAAGGGAGAGTCAGGCCGCTGCCGGAAATCGTGGAGGAAAACCTGCTGCGGATCGCGCAGGAGGCGCTGACCAACGTCATCAAACATTCGGGCGCGACGCTCACTGAGATTGACCTCGATTACGGGGCGCAAAACATCGTGTTGCAGGTCAAAGACAATGGAAAAGGCTTTGAGGTGGATGACTGCGCCGGGCCGCGGGAGGGGCACTTTGGATTGCTCGGCATTTCTGAGCGCGCACGGCGATTGCACGGCGAAATATTCCTGACCAGCGCTCCCGATGCCGGAACGACGGTGCGGGTGCAAATTCCTTTGGGATCATGATCCACGATGGCCCGATCGGGATTCTTGTTGCGGACGATCATTTCATCGTGCGGATGGGTTTGATCGCGCTGGTGAACACCGAACCGGGGATGGCGATTGTCGCGGAGGCCGTCGATGGCAACCAGGCGGTGGAACTTTACGCCAAACATAAGCCGGACCTGGTCTTGATGGACTTGCGCATGCCGGTCAAGGACGGCATTCAGGCTACCACCGAAATT
Source organism: Verrucomicrobiia bacterium (assembly GCA_036272955.1). GTDB lineage: Bacteria > Verrucomicrobiota > Verrucomicrobiia > Limisphaerales > Palsa-1400 > DATAUD01. The sequence continues at coordinate 9,992 of DATAXU010000210.1, read as the reverse complement.
CATGCGCAGGACGCGGATGCGCGGGTGTTAATGCTGACGACGTTTGATGGAGATACTGACATTCACAAGGCTCTGCAAGCCGGGGCGCAGGGATATGTGTTGAAAAACTCGACGGGGAAGGAGTTGATTCCGGCGATTCAAGCCGTCGCGGCGGGCCAGCCGTGGATTCCGAAAGAGGTCGCCCGCCGGCTGGCGTCGCGAAAATTATTTGAGGAGCCGACGCCGCGCGAGGTCCAAGTCCTGCAACTGCTCGTCAATGGATTGGCCAACAAACAGATCGGCGACGCGTTAAACATCACCGAGCACACGGTGAAAGATCATTTGAAGAGCATTTACGGGAAGCTCCACGTGGAAGACCGAACCGAAGCGGTCACCGCCGCCATCCAGCGGGGAATCATCCGGCTTTAACCGTGACGATGCAGCTTCGCCGGGGCGACTTCGATTTTATTGGCGATGGACGGCGGAATTGGGCACGCGGTCATTTTACCGTCCTGGTGGGTGACGCATACGACTGTCATGGATCCGTTGGCGACTTCCGTTTCGGGGGTCGGGACGAGCCTGCGGAAGATGAAATCGTAGCTCAGCGCTTTGGATTTTTTTTCCGTGACGAGCAGATGAATTTCCACCTCGTCTTCAAATCGCAACGGCGCGCGAAAATCGCACTGGGCGCGCACGCGGGGCCAGCCCACCTCGCCAATGATGGAAAATCCAAGCGAGCGAAAAAATCCATGCTCGGCCGTCTCCATGAAACGGAAAAAGTTGGAGTAATGCATGATCCCGGCCATGTCCGTGTCGGAGAATTCAACCCGGCGGATTGCTTTGAATTCGTACGCCATGACTTCGTTAAGCGTCCCGAATATTCGCGCGCAAAGTCTGGCGAAGTTGTTCCACCAACTTTTGATGGGCGGAGTTAACTTCGGCGTCGGTCAAGGTGCGGTCGGGGTTGCGGTAGGTAAAGGCGTAGGCCACGCTCTTCTGGCCCTCCGGCACGTTCTTGCCGCGGAAAACATCGAAGAGTTCCGCCTTTTCCAGGTTCTGCGGTTTGGTCTGGCGGACGACGTTTAGAACGGCTTCGTGCAATGTGGCATCCGGCAGGAGCATCGCGACATCGCGGCGAATGCTGGGGTAAGACGGCAATGGCTTGAACGATTTGCCGGCATTGCGGCGGGCTAGTGTCAAGTCGAGGTTAAGCTCGGCGAGAAAAACGGCGTCCCGCAGGTCGTATTGTTTTTGCAAGGCGGGGGAGAGCTGGCCGATTTCACCGAGGGGGAGCTTTCCAAGCTGGATAGTCGCAGACTCCAGATAGAAGCGAGCGCCTTGCTCGCCCCGGACAAATGAGAAGCCGCGCAACCCGAACTGCTCAAAGAATTCCTCGAGGATCCCTTTTAAATCGTAAATGTCCAATTTGGCGTCCCGCTCAGGGCCGCTCCAGAATGGGAGCAAACGGCGCCCGGTCATCGCAATGGCGATACGGCGCTCTTCTTTCAAACCACCCTGGGCCTGGGCAAAAACGCGGCCGATTTCGAACAGGGCGATGTCCTCGTTCTTTCGGCTCAGGTTGTGGCGAAGGCTGTCAAGCAAACCCGGCAAAAGACTTGGCCGAAGCACATTCATGTCGGCGCTAAGGGGATTTTGCAGGGCAACCTGGGCATCGAGGCCGACCAATTCCGAAATGAGTGTCTGGCCTTGCGCTTCGAGCAAACCGAGACCGGCCAGCAATCGGCGCGCTTCGGCGAGATGGTCGTGGACGGCGTCAAAGTCATTGGCGCCGATCGCGCCGCGCGGCGGAGTGGAAGGGATTTTGTCCACGCCGTAGAGGCGGGCGATTTCCTCAATCAAATCGACCTCGCGCTTGAGATCGACGCGGAAAGTCGGAATGCGAAAAGACGGCGCGCCGGACTCGACAGGTTCCAAGCCGAGGCGTTTGAGAAAATTGACCTGCGACTCGACCGGGATTTCGATGCCGAGCAGCTCGTTCGTTTTCTGCGGGCGGAGATTTAATTGCCGGGGCGCGGCGGGCGCGGGCCAGACATCGACGGCCGGGTCGAGCAGAGTGCCGCCGGCGGTTTCCAGAATCAATTGCGCGGCGCGGCGGCTAGCCCAGTCGCAGATGCCGATGTCGGCGCCGCGTTCGAAGCGATAGGAGGAGTCGGTTCGCAGATCGAGTTTTTTGGAGGTGGCGCGAATGTTTTGCGGTTTGAAGCAGGCGCTTTCCAGAAGGACATCGACCGTGGTCGTGTTGATCTCGCTGTTCTTGCCGCCCATGATTCCGGCCAGGGCAACGCCGGTGAAATTATCCGCAATTAACAGCATTTCGCGAGACAGCAGGCGTTCCTTGCCATCCAGTGTGGTAAATTTTTCGCCTTCGGCGGCGCGGCGAACGATGATTTGTCCGCCGCCAAGCAGGTGAAGATCGAACGCGTGGAGCGGATGACCGGTTTCCAGCAGGACGAAATTGGTGACATCGACCACATTATTGACGGAACGGAGGCCGACTTTTTCCAAGGTGGAACGCAACCAGGCGGGGCTGGGGCCAACCTTGACGCCGCGAATGACACGGGCGACGTAACGAGGACACAGCTCCGGTTCCTCGATGCGAACGGAAACGACTTTGTCCGTGCCGCCGGCGGCAAGGAGCAAGGTGGCGATGTTGACCTCGGGAAGCCGCAAGGGATGGCCGGTAAGGGCGCTGATCTCGCGAGCGATGCCGATCACGCTGTTCCAATCCGGGCGGTTGGGGGTGATCTCCAGGTCATAGATGACATCGCTCCCCTGGCGGCCAAGATATTCGGCAAATGGCTGACCAACAACGGCATCCGCGCGCAGGATGAGCAAGCCATCCACGGCATCGGGAAGGCCGAGTTCCTCCGGCGAGCAGAGCATCCCCTGCGAATCAGAGCCGCGAATTTTGCCGGCTTTGATGGTGACGGGCGGCGCGCCGGGTTTGGCGGAAAGGGTGCTTCCGGGAAGGATCAGGGGGACCTTGTCGCCGGCCTTGAAGTTTTGGGCTCCGCAGACGATTTGCCGTTCGCCCTGGCCATCTTTGACGCGGCAGAGCGAAAGCTTGTCGGCATTCGGATGTTTGTCGCGAGTAACGACCTCAGCGACGACAATGCCGTCAAATTCGCCAGCGAGCTTGTGCATGGCCTCGACTTCGAGGCCGAGCATGGTCAGGCGCTCAGCCAATTCCTGGGCGGACCCAGGAAAATCGACGTACTGTTTAAGCCAGTTAAAGGTGATTTTCACCCAACTACGAACGCGCCAGCGTGCCGTAGGTGATGGCGGCGACTTCCTTGCCTTCCATCGTGCTCACCTTGCGCGTGCTCTCGTCGAAGAGGCACATCATGTTGAGACGATTGGACATTTCGGCAAGGCTGATGACGACCTGGGCTTTTGTGCCGAGATCAATGCCGGCGTTAGGCTGCTTGTTGGTGCGAATGCAATCGAACCAATTTTTCTCGTGCGCGCCGATGTCTTCAATGGGAGAGAGGCCGTCGAAAGTCGCCAAGTCGATGTCCTCGGAGTAAGGCTTTTCCGGGATGAGTTTGACGCGCTCGCCGCTGTCGCCGATTTCCAGAGTGGCTTCATGGCCGTAAATGGAAAAACCGGGACTGCGTGCAGCGACGGAACTGGAGACGATCAACAACTGCATGCCGCTGGGAAATTCCGCGAGCAACTCGATCTGCTCGGGGCAATCGCGCTCCGGTGTGTTGGGCGTATTTTTATCGGTATGGCAGTTTTTCGCGCCCAGGGAGCAGACGCGCACGGGGTATTCGGGTTTGCCGGTGGCGAGCATCAATGGGAGAAGGCGATGAGGGACGAGGTCGCCGAGGAGACCGGCGCAGTAAGGATAGTATTTGCGCCAGCGGAAATAAGCATCTGGATCGAGGGCTTTTTTATCTTTGACCGGCTCCTGCCATTTGTCCCAATTCAAGTCTCCCGGTTGACTGGCCCAGGGTTGAATGGGGTAATTCCATTCGCCATTGGGATTATTGCGGCAGTAGTAGCCTTGAGCCCAAACGGGCGTGCCAATTTTGTTGGCCTGGATCAATTCCGCCGCTTTGTGCCAGGCGGCGGCGGTGCAACCCTGTGAGCCGACTTGAAGAATCTTGCCGGTTTTCTTGACGGTATCGTGCAAATCGAAAGCCTCCTGCAAATAACGGGTCATCGGCTTTTCAACATAGACATGCTTGCCGGCTTCGAGGGCGGCCATGGCGACCCTGCAATGCCAATGGTCCACGGTGGCGATGGTGACAGCATCGACGTCCGGATTTGCGAGGATTTCCTCGTGGTTATTGTAAAGCTTGCAATTGGCGCCGATGACGGCTTTGGCGTTTTGGCGGCGAGTTTCCGAGAGGTCGCAGGAGGCGATCTGGACGATATTATTAGCCGCGGCATTTTCCTTTTGGATATTGACGTGAGCCATCCCCTGCCCGCCGGTGCCGATGTAGCCGACCTGGATGCGGTCGTTGGCGCCGATGACCCTTCCGGTGGAAGGGGCCTGGGTCTGGCCATAGACGGGGGTTTTGAAAATACTGGCGCTCGCCGCCACGGCCGCCGCCGCGAGGGTTGATTTCTTGAGGAATTCACGGCGTGTTGCCCCGCCGTCCTGGGGCTTATTAAGATTATTTTGTTCTTGATTCATAAATTTTGTCGTCCGTTATGTGTGACGGGTAAGGAATGTACGCCAAGGGCGTAATTGGGGAAAGGGTAAAATTTGCCGAAAGCGGAATTGGGCAGCGCGGATATATTCCTAAGTTGATGAGATGGGCTGCCAACCTTTATTAGCCTTGATTGACCTTTATTGGCATCCACTCCGCGTCGCGGGGAGCGGTGCGACTGGTTTGACTTGGTTTGACCCGGTTTGTCCGAAGGGGCACGAAAACAGACCACATTATTGATGGTATTTACTCTTAAGATGCTATCCATAAACAACATAGGATAAATCTGCGGCGGGTGATGGTCTTCAAAAACTGGTTTGACTGCCTTTACCCGTGGTTTGACTGGGTCAATGGCGTAAGAATCGACCCGCCAAACTGTCAAAGAACAAGGCCTTGCGGCAGTTCCCTTTGGACAGCGGTGAAGCCGTTTGTATTCAGATGAATTTGTGGTGTCCCATATTATAATGGGATATAAATGCTCCTTCGAGGGTGAGATCAACCCTGGGAATTGGGGATTGCACATGGGCCAATCCATGTTATGCTGGATTCACGGACCCCAAATAAGGTTGAACATTATATACTTAAGATTATGAAGAAGATTCTTGGAGCGATCATTGTCACGGCGTTTATTGCCTCGTTTGCCACCGCGGTGCGCGCGGCGGATGAACAGACCATCAAGGGCGAAGCCCTCTGCACCAAATGCGAGTTGCACGAAACCGCCAAGTGCAGCACGGCCATCCGCGGCGAAGACGGCACCCTCTATTATGCGGAAAACAACGATGTGGCGAAAGCATTCCACAAGGAAATTTGCAAAGCGCCTGAAAAAGTCGTGGCGCACGGCGTTGTCAAAGACAAGGATGGAAAAAAAGTGATCGTCCTCAGCAAAATTGAAGCCCGATAAATTCGCGCTTGAACCTGCGCGACCTTATCTCCCTGGCCAAAAGCGACGGAGCCAGTGACCTGCATATCGAAACGGGCCTGGCGCCGATGTTGCGCGTCCGAGGCAATCTGCGTCCCGCCGGTGGACCCGTTACCGGCGAATTAACGCTTCGATGGGCGCGCCAGATGATCGACCCCGATCACTGGCCGCATTTTGAGCAACGCCGTTCGTTTGACCTTTCCCGGAACATGGAGGGCGTCCGCTGCCGGTTAAATGTCTTTTACACCGCGCGCGGCATCGGCTTCGCCATTCGTCTTTTGCCGGCATTTCAACCGACGATCGAGGCGCTGAATTTACATCCTGACCTCAAAAACCTCGTCAACCATCCGACCGGGCTTGTGCTCATCAGCGGGCCGACCGGATGCGGCAAGACGTCAACGTTGGCCGCGCTGATCCAAACCATCAACCTCACCGAGGCCCGGCATATCGTCACGATTGAGAATCCGATCGAGTTCACGTTTCGCCCCCGGCGCGCGTTTATTCGCCAGCGCGAGGTGGGACGCGACACACCGAGTTTCGAGCAGGCTTTGCTGGATAGTTTGCGGGAAGACCCGGACGTCCTGATGGTGGGCGAAATGCGCGATCCCGAAACGATGCGGCTGACCCTGACGGCGGCGGAAACCGGGCACCTGGTATTGGCAACGGTCCATTCCTCCAATTGCGTGGAAGCCCTCCAGCGCGTCGTCGGCGCCTTTCCGCCCGAAATCCAAAACAATGTCGCCGCGCAACTGGCCGATTGCCTCATCGGCGCGGTCTCGCAGCGTCTCCAGTTCCGTCCCTCGGCGAACATGTGCGTGCCGGAGTGCGAGGTGTTGATGGCCACACTGCCGATCAGAAATTTCATTCGCACGCGGGAATTCTTCAAGGTGATCTCCACGCTTGAAACCGGTGCAGAGTACGGAATGTGGACCTTTCAGCGTTATCGTTCGTGGCTGGACAAGCGGACCAATTTCCACGCGTCGCAACGCGAGGCGGAAATCGAAAATGAAGAACCGGCCGCCGCGCCACCCGTCTCCACTTCTATAGCGCCGCGTCCGGTCCCCGCGCCGGCGGCGGCGGCGGCACGTTCGGATGCGCCGGATTCCGGGCGCATCGAAATCGAAGAGACGGAAATCTTTGAGAAAATCCTCAAGACGCGCGGCTAGCGCAGGAAAATTTCTTTTGTCTTGTCGGTCACAGGCTCCAGGTCCTTGAGCAACTGAGACCAATCGACTTGAAGGCCCGTCGCGGCGGTTGCCGCAGGCAAAGTAGAACCCTCCAGCGCGTGCAACTCCACCAGCTTCGCCGAGACTTTGGGGTCGGAGATAAATTCGAAGAGGCGTTCCGCCGCTTCCGGGTGGGGGCAATTTCGAATCACGGCGACGGTATTTGGAATGAACAGCGTTTCGTCGGTGGAGGGCAGCGCGGCCACTGGAAATCCTTCGCGCCGGGCGCCCGCGATATCATCCGAATCCGTGAAACCCCACGACGCTTCGCCGCGCGACACCATTTTGACCACGACGGAATTGCCATCGACCAGGAACGGTTTATTGGCCGCGAGCGCGCGGCACCAATTCTCCCACACGGGAGCGCCCCAATGCTGGCGCAAAGCGTGAAAATGGGTCGCGGTGGTTCCAAACAGCGGATACGCCAGGGCGACCTTGCCGCGCCAGATTGCATTCGTCGCATCGCTGAATGTGCGGGGCGCGGTTGCCATGGTCAGCAAGTTTGTATTGATGACGATGCGGCGCGTGCGATAGCCGAGATGCGTCCAGCCATTGGTTTCGCGGAAGATGCCGCGGGCGGCCAACTGCCGGGTGCGGAATTCCTCATTGTTCCAAAACACATCGCACTGGGGATTGTCGCGCTCTGTCAATAATCTATTTACAAGGCCCACTGTCTTGACGGCTTCGCTGTCGTAAACCGCGCGCGCCTGGATGCCGGTTTCCTTTTGAAACTCCTCGAGGATCGGCTCGGCAAAGACTTCGTCCTGTGAAGTATAAACGACGACGATGTTCGATTCATTTTTGCCGCACCCGCCCACGAAAAGAAGAGTGGCGGCGAGCATTGCAATTCGGAGCGGATGGAATTTCATTTTAAGTCAAACACGCCTGCGCCACGAGAACGGCCCCGATCACGATCAGGCAGTAATATACATATCGAAAAAAAGCGTCCCCGCGCAAGCGATGATTGAGCGCGCGGCCAAGCACGATGGCGACCAGCGCGCCCGGGAGTGAGAGCACAAAATAGCGGGTCACGGCGGGCACCCAAAGTCCCACCGCGACGTAGCCGATCAGCCCCGCGAAACTTGCCAGCAGAAAATAGCCTTGAAGGGTTGCGCGGAAATGTTGGGGCGACCATCTGCGCAGCGAGCCGTACACGGCCAGCGGCGGACCGTTCATGCCGTAGGCTCCGCCAAGAATGCCTGAGCAAAAGCCGGAGCCGAGGAGCCAGCCGCGGTGGTCGTGCGCCAGGTGCAATTTTCTTTTCGCGGTCAGCGAATAGATGGAAAAGCCCGCGATGAGAAGGCCAAGAATCATTTTGACGACGGGACCGTTCACGCGGGTCAGCAACAGCAGCCCGAGAGGAATTCCGAACAGGGACGAGATTGACAGCCATGCCGCGCTGCGCACTTCGATCTTTCGCCAATCCTGGGCAACGATGACGCCCGCCACCGTTACCGAAATGAGCACTGCCACAGGGGCGGCGACCTTGACGGGAATACGAAGCGCCAGGAGCGGCACGGCCACCAGCGCTTCACCGAATCCGAAGACGGATCGGATCAACGTCGCGACGAAAACAACCACGAGCACATGAATAGTTACCACGTCCATTACAAGCCGCTCCTTTGTCCCACCGACCGGGCGGGTGAGAATTCTACCGTGTTTTACATGCGGCCTAAAGACTAATCGGCATTGGCGAATCGCGCCGGCGCGTAGGGTTCGGCGGGAATGGCGGGCTTGCGATCCAGCATCAAATCCGCGACCAAACGGCCAGTGCCAAGGGAAGTTGTGATGCCCAGCCCTTCGTGTCCGGTGGCCAGCCAAATGCGGTCGTGCTCGATAGTGGGGCCGATCAGCGGAAGTTTGTCAGGCGTGGCGGCGCGGTGGCCGGTCCAGGTGCGAGTGATGGAAAGTTTTCCCAGCGACGGGAGATATTCCGTCGCGCGCGCCAGCATCCGATTGAGAATCTCCGGCTCGACTTCGGAGCCGTCGGCGTCGAATTGGCGCGATGAACCAATCAGCATTTGCCCGCTCTTGCGCGGCTGAATGTTGAACGCGACGGAGTCCTTGCTGATTGAATGCGCGCTTTTGAGATAGCCGAGTTCGACAATCTGATGATGAACATAGCCCGGATAACAGGCCGTGGTGACGAGGTGCCCTTTGCGCTTGCGCACCGGCACGCCGGGCATCAACTCCGGCGACCACGGGCCGGCCGCATTAACACCGCGGCCCGCGGCGATGCGGGATCCATCGGCCAATTTCACGCCGCCTTCCGGAAGAAATTCGCTGACGGCGCATCCACCGCGAAATTCCGCGCCGTGCCGGCACGCTTCGTCAATTAAAAATCGGGTGGCGGCCGGTGGATAAAGCGCGCCGTCGTCCCACACGCGTAATCCGCCGGCGAGTCCCGGACGGAGGTTTGGCTCGGCGCGGCGCACTTCGTCGCCATCGAGGAGTTCGACGGTCACTTTTCTGTCGGTGAAATAATTATATTTCCGGCGCGCGTCGGCCAATTCCACGTCATCCGCGGCGACCCACAAAGTTCCGCATAATTCGTATTCGACGTCGGCTGGAAGGCGCTCGCGCAATTGGAGCCACAAGCGGCGCGAATATTCCGTCAGGGCAAATTGCGCGGGGGAATCATCCATCAAGACGATGTGTCCCATGCCGGCAGCCGTTACACCGCCGGCGACCGTGCCGCGATCGAGGACCAGCGTTTTAAGCCCTGCCACGGCGCATTCGGCCGCGCACGCCGCTCCGATAATTCCCGCGCCCACGATGATAATGTCGAAGGACTGGCTCATGGCGGTTCACCGGCTTCGAGCGGGGTTTTCCTCGCCGGCCTGCCATTGGTCCGGAGTGAACTGGTTCCAATAGACTTCGTAGTTGCGGTGATAAATTTTGTAGAACGGAAATGTGCAAACGTCCAAATTCACGACAGGCTCTTATTGACTAAAGCGCCGGCTTTGTAAAGAGCCTTTACAATAACGACGATTCCCGGAACATAATCGAAGATTTGCATGAATTCGAGCGAGCCATTTTGGCAGGGTGTTTTCCCGGCGATCACCACCCAACTTAAGCGCGATTTTTCCATCGACATCGAAGCCACGGCCCGACATGCGGATGTTTTGATCGAGTCGGGCGTGGGCGGACTTATCTTTCTGGGTTCACTTGGGGAAAATCAACCGA
>DATAXU010000209.1:0-7666 GCA_036272955.1 Verrucomicrobiia bacterium | reverse complement strand
AAAAATGATGGCCCACCCGTTGCGCGAAATGCCTTACGAGCCGGTCGGCGATTTGCTCCTGTCGTTCCACGACACCAATTCACCCTCCGATTATCGCCGCGAATTGGACCTCGACACCGCCATCGCCAAGGTGAGTTACGTCATCGACGGAGTGACCTACACGCGCGAAATTTTTTCGAGCGCCGCCGATCAGGTCATCGTGGTGAAGCTTTCCGCGGACAAACCCGGCCATGTGTCATTCACCGCCGGAATGAAAACTCCCCAGTCCGCCTCCGTCCAATCGGAGGGCAGGGACACGCTGCTCCTTTCTGGCGTCAATGCGGAGGCTCGCGGCATTCCGGGCGCGTTGAAATTTCAGGCGCGAGTCCGCATTCGCGCCGAGGGCGGCACAACCACCGCCGCGCCCGATTCCATTTCCGTGCAAGGCGCAGATTCCGCGCTGATTCTCGTCGCCGCCGCCACCAGTTACAAAAATTACCACGACGTTAGCGGCGATCCGGTCGCGATCACCTCCAAAACAATTCGCGCCGCTTCCAAACTCGATTTCGACAAATTGCGCCGCCGCCACCTCGCTCAGTACCAGCCCCTCTTCCATCGCGTTGCGTTGGATCTCGGAACGTCCGACGCCGCCAATTTGCCCACCGATGAACGCATCCGCAATTTCCCCGCCTCCAGCGATCCAGCCTTGGCCGCGATGTACTTTCAATTCGGTCGTTACCTGCTCATTTCCTGCTCCCGCCCCGGAGGCCAGCCCGCCAACCTGCAAGGTCTGTGGAACGAAAGCATGACGCCCCCGTGGGACAGCAAATACACCATCAACATCAACACAGAGATGAATTACTGGCCCGCCGATTCCTGCAATCTGGGTGAGTGCGTCGAACCCCTGACCGACATGGTGCTCGACTTGACACAAACCGGCGCCCGCACCGCGAAGGTCATGTGGGGCGCGGCAGGCTGGGTGGCCCATCATAACACCGATCTCTGGCGTGCCACGGGTCCGGTGGACAGCCCCAAATCCGGCATGTGGCCGACGGGCGGCGCCTGGCTTTGCCAGAATCTTTGGGAGCATTACCAGTTTACCGGCGACAAAAAATATCTCGCTAAAATCTATCCCGCGATGAAAGGCGCCGCCCAATTTTTCCTCGACACCCTCGTCGCCGAGCCAACTCACGGCTGGCTCGTCACCTGTCCGTCGCTATCGCCGGAAAACAATCATCCCGGTCATGGCAAAACCAGCATTTGCGCCGGACCTACGATGGACATGGCAATCCTGCGCGATCTTTTTGCAAATTGCATCCGCGCTTCCGAGATCCTAAATCGCGACGCCGCATTTCGCGACCGCCTCACCGCCACCCGCGCGCGCCTTGCGCCATTTCAAATCGGCAAAGCCGGCCAGCTTCAGGAATGGCTTCAGGACTGGGACATGGAAGCCCCGGAAATTCATCATCGCCACGTCTCCCATCTTTACGCGCTCTTTCCCAGCGACCAAATCGATTTGCGCGCCACTCCCGCCCTTGCCGCCGCCGCCCGCAAGTCGCTGGAAATTCGTGGCGACCAGGCCACCGGATGGGCCACCGCCTGGCGGATGAATCTCTGGGCGCGCCTGCACGACGGCGACCACGTTTATAAAATCCTGCAATTTCTCCTCAGCCCCGAGCGCACCTATCCAGACATGTTCGACGCTCATCCGCCTTTTCAAATTGACGGAAATTTCGGCGGTACCTCCGCCATCGCCGAAATGCTGCTCCAAAGTCAGGGAGGCGAGGTCGAACTTCTCCCCGCATTACCCAAGGCGTGGCCGACCGGCTCCGTAACTAGTCTGCGCGCGCGCGGCGGATTTGAAGTGAACATCGCATGGCGCGATGGCCTCCTGGCCTCTGCCTCCGTGCGAAATGTCAGCCGCCAGACCACCCCATGTCCAATCCGTTACGGCGACAAAACCGTGAGCATTTCATTGAAATCGGGTCAGACTGTGGAACTGGACGCCGCCTTGCAGCTCGTTACTCATTAAGCTCCGTCGCACGTAGCAGGATGCCGCGCTCGCCTGGGTCAACTGGCGGAATCTTCGCCAACAACGAGCGATACGGCCCCTGCGGATATTCCACCGCCGCCCGTCGCAACAAGGAATAAAATCCATTCGGACTCCACCCTCCGAGTTGTTGATAGTTCCACTTCTTCTCGCGCAGCCCGTAAGGCAGCAGAAAATCCACCGCCTTCCGGATTCCCCGTCCATCGCTGGTTTGAAAATTCCACAGATCAAGTCCGCAGTGGTTCCCCAGCGTGGCCAACTGCATCAACCCGCCGAGATTGGCGGTGCTATACCCCCACGCCCGCGTCCGCGCCAACTCCAGCGGCTGCCGTCCATCCGGCTCGATCTGCACGGCGATCCGCTTTCGCTCCGCAGTCCACAAAATGTTCGACGCCATCGCATTCTTTCCCAAAAACAGCGCGAAGCACGCCGTCTGAATATCATAATACGTCCCGTGATTATTTTTCGCCGCCGCTTCGTCCTTTCCATTTTTGCTCGTTTGCAGCCAGCGCAAATAATCTTCAAACCACGCCTGCAACCGCCGCTGGTCCTCCGCCGTCCAAGCCTTGGACCCGGCGAGCAAGCCCACTGCATCCACCACCTGCGTCAACGCGCGGCTTTCGATGATTCCAATCCCTCGCCCCGCATTTTTGCCGGGAATCCCCTGCGCATATTGCAGGTTAGGGTTCATCCGAGTGGCCGGATCGAAAAACCACGCCGCGACCAATTGTCTCGCCTTCGCCGCGTATCGCTCGTCCCCCTTGAAATAATAGGCCAAAGCCAGAGTTTCGCTGTTGCCGGCCATGTCAAACATAGTTCGGTGATCGGAGATCCGCTTAATGTCCGGGTTGTGTTCCCCATCACGGCGAACGTATGGCAATCCGTCTGGCCGGTCCGGGTCCGGCCAGAAATACGGCGCCAGGCTCATATAATCGTGTTTGTCCCCGCTCGGCGGAACGACCTTTTTATCGACAACCGAAAACGTCCCGTGCGCCAGCGCGTCCTGCGCGTCCTGCTCCAATTGTTCCAGCGCTGGCGTGAAATTCCTGTCGCCCTCCGCAATCTTCTGCTTGACCAATTGCAAATGCCGCGCGTCCAGCAGAAAAACGCGTGGCACCGGAAAATTTGTCGCCTCTTCGCCGGCAAAGGCCGAAAACAGGAACGCCCACGTCAAACAAAACATGGAGTATTTGGCAATCATTCCACCCCCCCAAAAACTTAGGGGTCAGTCCTAGAAAAATGACAATCGACCGGCGCCTTTTCTTTGTGCCACTCCGTGCTTTGTTCATAAGCGTGGGCCAGCCGCAACAGCGTCTCCTCCCCAAATGGTTTCCCCAGTAGTTGCAGCCCAATCGGTAATTTCGGACTCGCCGTGAACCCGCACGGCACGCTGATGCCGCAGATTCCCGCAAGATTGCACGATATGGTGAAAATATCCGAAAGATACATCTGCAATGGGTCGTCCGCTTTTTCTCCCAGCTTGAATGCCGCCGTCGGCGATGTCGGCGTGATGATCGCATCGACTTTTTCAAACGCATCGAGAAAATCCCGACGGATCAATGTGCGCACCTTTTGCGCCCGCAAATAATACGCGTCGTGATAACCGCTGCTCAACACCGACGCCCCAAGGATGATCCGCCGTTTCACTTCCGCCCCGAACCCGGCCTGCCGCGTTTTGGAATACAAGTCGATGGCGTCGCGCCCTTCCACTCGCAGCCCGTAACGGATGCCGTCAAATCGCGCCAGGTTCGAACTCGCCTCCGCCGTCGCCACAATATAATACGTGGCCACCGCAAAATCCGTGTGCGGCAGCGAAATCTCCACGATCTCCGCCCCCAGCTTTTCATATTGACGCACCGCGTTTTGCACCGCCGCGCCCACTTCCTTGTCCAACCCGCCGATCATGTACTCTTTGGCCAGCCCCAATTTTAAGCCCTTGATTTTTCCGTTGAGCGCCGCCGCGTAATCCGGCACCGGCTGCGGAATACTCGTCGAATCGCGCGGGTCATGCCCGCTGATAGCCCCAAGCACAAGCGCGGCGTCCCGGACGTTTTTGGCAAACGGCCCAATTTGGTCGAGCGACGATGCAAACGCCACCAGCCCAAAACGCGAAACCCGTCCGTAAGTCGGCTTCAAACCCACGCACCCGCAAAGCGCCGCCGGTTGGCGAATCGACCCGCCCGTGTCCGAACCCAGGGTCACAATGCAAAGGTCCGCCGCAACCGCTGCCGCCGATCCCCCCGATGACCCGCCGGGAATCCGGGTCGTGTCCCACGGATTATGTGTCGGCCCAAAGGCGGAATTCTCCGTCGAACTGCCCATTGCAAATTCATCCATGTTCAGCCGTCCGAATACAATGGCGCCCGCTGCCTGAAGTTTTTCAACCGCCGTGGCCGTGTAGGGAGAAATAAAACCGCTTAATATCTTCGACCCGCATTGAAGCGGTTGATTGCGCACCGCAAGAACGTCTTTGACGCCAATTGGAATTCCCAGCAATGGCCGCTCCCGATGACTCCCGCCCGCGGCGATCGCTTTATCCGCCTCATCCGCCTGAGCCAGCGCGTCCGCCGGGTCAAGGCTGATAAACGCATGGATTCGCCCATCCACCCGCGCGATCTGGTCCAGGCAGGACTGCATGATTTGACGCGCCGAAACCTCGCGCCGCTCGAGCTTCGTCGCCAATTCTCCAATCGTCTCCGTGTTTAACATCGCGCCCTTACTCGACGATTTTGGGGACCATGAACAAACCATTCGCCTTGGCCGGAGCGTTCCGCAACGCCTCCTCATTCGAGAGGGAAGGGCGGATTTCGTCCGCGCGCATCACATTGACCAGCGAAACCGCGTGCGCCGTCGGCTCGATCCCGCTGACATCGATCTCGTTCAATTTTTCGATGTAGCCCAGGATATGCGCCAATTGCGCGCCGAACTTTTCTTCCTCCTCGGGCGTCAGCGCGATGCGCGCCAGGTGCGCCACATATTTTACGTCGAAATCGGAAGCCATGGAATTAGTCGGAAATCAATCCTCGTCGAATTTGCGTTTGAGAAGGTCTTCGATGGCCTCCAGCGCCGCGTGGCAATCCTCCCCTTCGCACGTGATTAGGATCTTCGTACCCGGCCCTGCCGCCAGCATCATCAAACCCATGATGCTTTTGCCATTCACTGTCTCGCCATCCTTCGCAACCATGATGCTGCAAGTAAATCGGTTCGCGATTTTCACGAACATCGCGGCGGGACGCGCATGGATCCCCAACTTGTTGATCACAACAAGTTCGCGGTCCACGGCTTGTTTGCCGCCGGCTTTCTTTGGGCCACTCATCCGGCGCCAGTTTGAATCGGAAGCATTATTTTTGCCATGAAATTATAACTGCGCTTTGCCCGTCATCTGCGCGATCAGCCGGTCGTTCAACTCCTTCGCGGGATTTCTCCCCGATGATTTCAATTTAATATAGAACGCCGCCACCTCAATCAACCGCGCCAAATCCCGCCCTGGCCGCACCGGAATCGTCATGTGCGGCACTTCCACCCCGAGTATTTTCACCGTTTCCTGCTCCATCCCCAGACGGTCCACATCCGGCACGTCCTCCCATTGTTTGAGCGTGATCACCAGGTCCACCACCTTTTCCGTCCGAATGCTCCGCACGCCGAACATATCCGCCACATTGATGATCCCAATCCCGCGGACCTCCATGTGATTGCGCGTGACTTCCGCGCTCGTGCCGACAATTTCCCGCCCGTCAATGAGCGTCACGCGCGTAATATCGTCGGAAACCAGGCTGTACCCGCGCTCGATCAACGCCAGCACACTCTCGCTTTTGCCAATCCCGCTTTCCCCCCGCAGAATGACGCCCACCCCCAGAATATCGACCATGCTCCCGATCTCCGTGCCCCGCGGCGCGAACAACATCTCCAGCGCCAGCGTGGCCAGATTGATGAACTTCATCGTAATCATCGGCGTCACCAAAATCGGCACCTGCGCCACCTCCGCTGCCCGAAGGAACAGTTTGTCGGGGCACAGGTTACGCGAAAAAATCACGCCCGGAATCTTGAATGAAAAGAGATGGGTGTAACGCGCTTTTCGGTCCTCCGCCGACAATGTTTTCAGAAACCAGCATTCCGCATTACCAAAGACCTGCAAACGTTTGCTGGCGAAATACTTTGTAAAACCCGCCAGCACCAGCCCTGGCCGATTGACCGTCGGCTCGCGAATAATGCGCTTGAGGCCGGTGGCTCCGGCGACCAGTTTCAGCTCCAGGTTTTGAAACTGCTCAGTGTAAACTCGCTCGACAGTTATTGTATCGCGCTGCATGGGGAAGGGACAGTATAGGACGTTCTTTCGGAAGTCAGCCCCAAAATCAACCCCAAAATCTATGGGCCGCCTGCAGAGTTTGGGGTGATGCTTGAAAAGCCCAAACCGCCTGGGATATTTGGAGCGATAATAACAAACTCTCCAGCAAAAAATAAGTCGTCAAATAGACGGCAATGACAGGCACCCATCTGTGCAATAACCCGGTCTGACTCCCCGCGACGCTTGCAGAATAATGTCGAACATGATTGCACAAACTTTGAATTCAGGCCAAAACAGATTAGCAATGAAATATGACTTTAATAAGCTAGAAGCCAAGGCTCAGAATCTACTTGACTTGAATCTTCCACGTGAAGCCGTTAAGATTTATTTATTTATGGCGGACGGCGATCAGTCTCTTGATGGCGGATACTTGGGAATGAGGATCGCTGAATGCTATGAAAAAATGGGTGAGTTGCACGCTGCTAAATATTGGTATGGAAGGGCTGTTGAAGAAAACCCCGTTGTTCTTGTCGATTGCGTGGAAGCCCGCAAGAGGTTGGAATATGTCACGATAGACGAAGTATTGAAATGAACCGGTCTTACTTAACCCCTTTGCTTGCAATCTGTTGATCGCTCAAAGAAAGGGAAAGTGTCAATACAACCGACACCGGCACCCAACACCGGCACGATTAAACCCTTTATTTCAAGCGACATCACCATGAAGGCATTTATCGTTTATTCCGATCTTGCGTCCGTTGCGAACGCCAGCGCCACCTTACGACGCGTCGGCACCAATGACGTTGTTCGGGCGATGCCGATGCGAACCGATTCAGCTTAATAAACGCTAGGCCTCACCAGGTAGTAAGCCGATGGATATTTACTTCTATCCGCCGACACGCCGAAAAAGAGATTGGTGCCGGTCCCTTTCGACTCAGCCACTGTCTGCCAGCTTGGCGAGCTTATACTTGTGCTCCGTTGCAGTTGGTAGTAGCGGCGTGCTGAGGTGTATTGAACATTCACGGCGAAATTGGTGCTCCACACTAACCCCAAACCGGTAGCCGAATTTGTGGGGCTCGTGTCGAGCAACCAGTCTTGTAAAACCGATCGTCCATCGCCTCCCAGTTGCTGCGATTCCACGCTATCGTTCGTTGACAACCCGTAGTATGTCAGCCAGGAGAAGGGAATCCCATGGGTCGTTGATTGCGCGAGGGCATACTACCTAGTCAGCGGTAGAGACTACACTTTCGGCCAAAAAGAACGAAGCGACCAGGATTGCGTCCTTGCTGATATTGATTAAGTCCTGCTCGACCCGCGCGCGCAGGGATTCGTTCTTCTTGAGCGGTTTCTTGGAT
>DATAXU010000208.1:0-24984 GCA_036272955.1 Verrucomicrobiia bacterium | reverse complement strand
CGCACGAGTAGAGTTAACGAAGCGGGCGCCGGTACAAGCGCCAGCACGGCTGCCATCCAGATCATGTCGGTATGCCCTGACCAAGAAGCAGAAAATTGTCTTGGCCGTCGGTGTCGGTCTTATCGGGCTGGCACTGCTTGCTGCTTATCCGGTCGAGTATCAGAGTGCAGTAAAGCAGCGGTCGCCACCTGCGACATCTGTCGTCTTCATCAACACTCTAGCTGGCGCTCTCGAGCGAGCCGAGTCGCCGTCTGGTCTTACCTGTATCGTTATCCTCGCGATTTCGTTCTACCGTTACCGCATACCACGGAATGCGGGGACTATAGATGAGGGCTACGAGCTTCTCGAAAACGCGGTGCAACTGGAGGGCCAGGGCCGTGTGCAGGATGCACTCACAGCTTACGAGGATATTGCACGGAGATATTCTCACACTGAAGCAGGGCGCGATGCTCAGAAGAGTATGGAGAGTTTAAAGAGCAAAATTGGGTGAGACGCATGCCGCTTAACTGGTTTGTGTCGAAAGCGATCACGATTGGCGCAAGCCCTCTCTTGCCAGTCCTGAATGGCGCTTAAGGCGTAAAACCTTAAAAAAACAGGTAGAAAGGAATGCTGGAGAAAAGCCTGAATCTTGACGGGCCGATTTGTTTCCGAGGAAGCTGTCTGCCATGGATTTTTCAGGCCTTTTGTGGCTTCAAAAACAGCGAGTCGCAAGTTGCTGTCAATGAAACGCTTCTAAACACGACTCCTTAACTAAGCGCCATTCATGTCACCCTCACTATTTGCCCTTTTGTGGTCCTCAGCCGTTAATGAAAAGTGTCAATAGTGAGAACTGATAAACCGGAATCGACACCGGAACCGACACCGGAACACCGGAACCGACACCGGAACGACGAAATTCGGGCCTTACGATGAATGGCAATAGTGAGCAAAAATTGGACCGAACGATAAACAAGACCTTATGAAAAAAGGCGTTTTAACGACCCTGCTATTATTGGTGGTCTCAACCTCCATGCAAGGCAGGGGGGTGCCGCAGCCTCCCGATTTTACCAAACTTCCCTACGACAAAGCTAGCCAAGCTGTGGATGACCAGCTTGGGGTGATTCTTTACCTGCACGCGACAGCACCCGGCCCTGAATACTTTGGCAATTTGGACTCTCAGTTACAATACGGCCACCTGAATAATGGCAGCAAAGTTCTGGCGATTTACCTTCTTGGGTCATTGCGGACATTGGACCTCCAGTCGATTAATATTCTCATTGAAAACATCGATTTTAAGGCAGAGAAATTTGACCGGCTGCTAAAAACCCGAATCAGCGTTATTCGTTGGGGCCTGTATCCAGCTCAGGAGGCGCTGATCAAGATCGGAAAGCCCACTATTGCCCCGATATCAAATCACCTCCCGATCGAGACCAACGAATTGCGGAGGCGTCTTTTATGTGACGTTTTGCGCAAGGTTGAGGGAAGCCAGTCGGCCCAGGCCCAAGTCCGGCAAAAGCTTGCCGAAACAGCCACAAACCTTGATCTCACCTTGAAGGAGCTCCAAAAGGCACAATAGATCTACGACTCCAATTTCTACTCTTGCGGTCAACTTTACAGATCTTGGTCCAAACCTAAATTTACCGACGGTTGGATTTTATTGAAAATGAAAACATTAGCTATTTTATGGGCCGTCATTGTTATGATGGCGGCGACTCCGGAAGCTGTGCGCGCTGAAGGACTTGGCACAGTTACGACGAATGAAATAATGGCGTCCATTCACACGACCGATATTTACGGCTTTGAAGCGGCTGTAGAGAAACTTCGCGCGGAGCGGCAAGGGTTGGGTCGTTCGTTATCGGCGGTCCTTAATGATAAAATGTCGGCGAATATGAGCAGGTGCGCGGCGGCGTTCTACCTGGGCGAGTTACGTTTGACAAATGAGGTGGACGCGCTGGCAACAAATATTTCCCTAAAACTCGACATCCGGTTTATCATGATAAAGCATTTAATCCACATTGATATTCGAGGACATCCGGCGGCGAATGCTTTAGTCACAATTGGAATGACAGCGGTCCCGAAGTTGGTCCAAAATTTGGCCAATAGCGATGACCCTAACGAGAGAGGTTTGTGGTTAAATGTCCTGTGCCGGATCGAAGGCGATAAGGACATCGTCCAAATACGCCTGCAAAAGGCTGCGAGCGCTGAACCGTCGGCTGCCAAAAAGGCGCGCCTTCAATCCGCACTCGCCGCATTGCCTACGACGAAATTCGGACCTGAAGATGAATGGCACTAGTGATCAAAAATGGTCTCGAATGCAGTCCGCTGCGAGTGTTAGATTGATTCCCTGCCCACGAAGAGTAACGATGTCCTGAATCAGCCGGTCTGTTCGTCGTAGTTATGAAAACGGACGCAACGAGAAACGGCAACCGATATGGGCCGAGGTTGACCATTGCTGAAAGGAAAAAACATGAATGATGTCGCATCGCATCAAGCCGATGGGCAAGCGCACGCCCAGGCGGGGCGCTATGCCACGGCCATTATCCGGACATTGTTGGGACTGATGTTCCTCGTGTTTGGCCTGAATGGTTTCCTGAACTTCATACCGGCTCCGAAAGAGATGCCGCAGCCCATGATGAAGGTCCTGGGGGCGCTGATGGAAGCGGGCTACATGAACGTGGTGTCCGGCACGGAAGTGATCGCCGCCCTCGCGTTGGCGCTACTGGCACCGGTTATCGTCGGGATCCTCACATTTCATGTCGCCATCGTGCGGGCGTCCATTGGGCTGGGGAATTGTCGTATTGGTGAGGGAACTGTATCTTGGCTGGGCTTATCGCGGGGCGTTCCGGTCGATGTTGCGGGCGAAGACGACGCCTGGCGAGAATTGAATTGGAAAACACACTGACGATCGAAGGAAGAATCATGTCCAAATTGCGTGTTCACTGTTTTGGCGTTTCACTCGATGGGTTTGGAGCGGGCCCGAATCAGGGCCTCGACAATCCGCTGGGCATTGGCGGCGTGGACTTGCATCAATGGTTTTTCCCAACGCGGGCTTTTCAGGCAATGCATGGCGGCGGAGAAGACAAGGGCACAACGGGTGTGGACAACGATTTTGCGGAACGCGGATTTGACCGGATCGCGGCATGGATACTCGGGCGCAACATGTTTGGACCCATTCGCGGCGCGTGGCCGGATGACAAATGGAAAGGCTGGTGGGGTGATAACCCACCGTATCACACGCCGGTTTTCGTGCTCACCCATTACCCGCGCGCGTCCATCAAAATGGACGGAGGCACGACGTTTTATTTTGTCACCGACGGCATCCACGCCGCGCTGCAACGTGCCAAAGAGGCGGCAAATGGATTGGATGTCCGATTGGGCGGCGGGGCGGCGACCCTACGGCAATATCTTCAAGCCGGATTGATTGACCAACTACATCTGGCCATTTCGCCGGTTGTTCTCGGCAGCGGCGAGAGCCTCCTTGGCGGGATGGACCTATTGAAGTTGGGATACAAATGCACGGAGCATGCGACGAGTCCGGCGGCTTTGCATGTGGTGCTCACAAAGTGAAGAAGTGTGGCGCGAGATGGGGCAAGGTAAGAGAGTACAATCAAAGGTGTTGCAAGCCAATTGGCCAATCAAGGTGCCAGGTAAGCCCCCAAAGATTGTCTAATGGCTCGTTTTGCGTGTGTCCGTCGAAAAAAACGATGTCAATGCCGCCTGGAAAGGGCTGGGCAAAACTGGCGTCGATCGGAGGGACTGTCGGGCGATTGGGACCATGCCTGGAAATAAAATATCTCCACAGTCCTGAAGGGCCACCCGGGGCAGCCAGGACGTCGGGGCCGGGGGCCTCCGGAGACTGGAGATTGTGAGCGGGAGCGTCATTGGTTTCAGGCCAACTGTCGGGCCAAACGCCATCCCCGAAGACGGGGGTCAGGGTCGGATATTGTACTGCGCCGTCTTTTTGGAATGACGCGGTATTAGGCCCGACCCCTGTAACCCCCCAATTTCCGCCGTATAACCACCCGTTGTAGGTGTAGCTTCCATTATTATTGACGGGTACGGCGACACCGCTTGAAAGCCAATACCACGCGGTCTTGTAATCGCCGATTGTAGGGTCGCCGGGGGAAGGGGTTTGAATCGTGGTCAGGGGGCAAATGAGCACATTGTCCACATTGGCATAGACGGGGCGCAACGACTGAATCCACAACGTGTTGCCCGGATATGCACACAACTTTCCGTTGTTGTCATTCAGATATAATTGTTCGGCCAGGCCGAGCTGCTTGAGATTATTCTTGCACGAGGTATCCTGCGCCTGAATCTTGGCGCGGCTCAAAGCGGGCAAAAGCAGGGCCGCAAGAATTGCAATGATGGCGATGACGACGAGCAATTCGATCAGCGTGAAGCCTGCCCGTCTATTACTTCCCGATGTTTTCTTTTCGTGCATTAGAACGACGGTTGGCCAGGACATTACGTTTAAGGTTGATAGAGCAGACGATAGAATACGGCGCCGTTGGCCTGGTTAATAGGGAATACTGCCTGGTTTGTCAGAGTTGAGCCGGGCACATCCACCCAATTAGTAGTGATTCCGACGGTCACGGAGTTGGTTTGAGCTTGCAACGTGAAGCCTGTCTGATCGACCGGCCAGCTTAAGTATAGGTTATTGTTCGTGATCGTTACGACGATGTTCGTCGGCGTGGTGTTGATGCTATTGGTCACGGTCAACGAGACGAGGGAAACGTTGGCGCCATAAGCGTTGGTCACGACCAAGGACAAGGTGTCGCCATTCCAACTGCCGGGGACATCGGAGACGTTGAGGTTCGCGTCAAGCGGTTCCATGTTGTTAGTTGTGCCCGAGCCGAGGAGATCGCCCGTGGTCGTGTTGGTCCAGTAATAACCAATAGGGGCTGAGCCGAATGCGGTGACGGGAATGGACAATGATGCGCCGGGTTGGATGGTTACATTGGTTGGCGGGGCTGCGCTCAGGAGATAAGGGGGAACGCCGTTGGGAGCGACTTGAGATAGCGAAAAATAATTCCACTGGACATCGCCGGGAGCGGTCTGAGTGGTTTGGGTAATTCCAATGGCGCCGATTGGCGGGTTACTGGCATCGACATTTGTCCCCGCTGAATCCCCATCCACATAGGCGTACATCACCCATTGAGCGGCGGTCGTATCCAGGACGACTTGGACGGTGTGGGTTCCGGCGCCGGCGGTGAAAAAGCCATTCTCACTGGTGACTTGCGTGGCACCGCCCGGTCCGACGAAATATTGCACGTTTCCAGAGGATTCCGTCAGAATGATCCAATCATAACCGTTGGGTCCCAGGTCAGGCGCAGTAGTCCCGCCGTCACTGAATCGCCCGTAGCCGACCGCGGCATTGGTGGGAACTCTCTCGGCAAACCCCAAGCCAACCCAACTGCCCGGATTACCAGTGAAGGTCAGCGAAGCGTTCACAGTGTAAACGTAACCGGAATGCGGGGTGAATGGTAATACCCAGCTATCGCCCAAAGTAGAAGCATCGAGGCCGCTGGCCATCATGCTGCCTGTGTCATTGACTCCCAACGCATCGGTCCATGTGGTATTTGTGCCGCCGACGAGGCTGTTGGCCGCTGTCGCCGACGTGCCCGCAAGAGACCATGTCCCCCCCTCAAAGTAGTTGGTGTAGAGAATGGCGTTGGAATAATCCAATGTTACCGGCGGCGGCGGCGAGAACAGAGTAGTAAACCAATTCGTGGTGTAAGTGGCGTTCGTGACGACCAATTCCAATTCGTCGCCGCTCAGACTTACGGGGGCGTTCGGGATTACCAGGGTTGCGTTGAGATTTCCCAGGACATTGGTTTCACCCGATCCCATGATCACGCCGGTCGTGAGGTTGGACCAGTAATATCCAATCGGCGGCTGGGCGAAAACCTGAGCGGGAATTGTCACGGTGGTATTGGCGAGGAAAACGACATTGGTCGGAGGCAGCGGAAGGACGAATGTGAACCCAAGAGAGAAACCGCCCGAGGTATAAAGGGCGGCCACCTGCCCGGAAGTGAGGGCGCTTTTGTAAACCGCCAGATCGCTGAGATAGCCACTGAATTGCACGCTGTCATAATCGCCAGGGGACGCGCCTCTGGCCCCAATGGATATGGGCATGGGGCAAGGAAAAACTCCGCCGCCGGAGGCAATCGTCGTGCTTCCCACCGTCAAGCCGTCCACGTAAAGGGTCAGGAGGCCGTTGACTTCATCGCATACCCCGACGATAAAATGCCAATTATTATCCGGCCCCGTTGCCGCCGTGACGCTGGAAGCAGTCCCGGCGGCGTTTCGAACCAAAAAGCGATAGTCATTGCCGTTTATATCCAGAGCAAATTCTTCTCCGCCGTTATAGCCCTTGGCGATAAGACACGCTCCGTTTGGCTGTGATGAGATCCCTTTAACCCAGGCTTGAACGGAGAAGGTCGCGCTTGGGATATTTGAGAAGTCTATTCCTTGAATGCCAAAAACGCCGCTGTCATTGCCGGCATAATTAAAGCGCGCCGACGCGTCGGTTGGATCCGTGTTGGTAAAGCCCGCGTAGTCGAGAACGGCGTTCGTATAAAGCCCGTTATTGCCGCTCGCGTAATCAAACGCAATGGCTCCATCATCGCCGTTGTTATCGTCCGGACCTTCATTTAAGCGCCAGAACCCGGCGGGATTATAGGACAAGACAGTGTCAACGAAGGACGCCGGCGGCGTCAGAAGATAGGACGTCATCCATGTATTGGACGCGGCGCCACCCGCGTTGGTTATCACACAGGAAATATTGGTTGGGCCATTCAGCGGACAATTTGTCAGTGTCAGGGTGGCGTTTGTAGCTCCGGCAACAACCGCGCCGTTGGTGAGCCATCGATAATAAAGCGGCGGCTGGCCAATCACTGAAACCGAGAACGACGGACTGGAGCCAGGATAATTCGTTCCATTGGAATTTGTGCCACCGTACAATGTCGTGACATTGGTATAAGTCACAGGATAAGCGGCCGAGATCGTCGGCGCGGAATAGACCACCAGACTGACTGGCGCGCTTGTGACGGAGCCACCGAGACTATTGGTTATGACAACATAATAATTGGTGGAAGCATCGCTGGCGGTTACAGGATCCAATACCAGGGATGCATTAGTGGCTCCGGCGATGGCAACGTAATTGCTAAACCACTGAAAGAAGGGCGCGGTCGCGGCGACTGTAACCGTATTGGTGAAAGCGACGCCCGCGGCGACCGACGCCGATACCGGTTGTTTCGTGATGACGACCGGTGTGGCGGACAGCGCGAAAGCGGCCCACGAGAAAGTATTTTGAGACAAACCAAAATTCCCTCCGTTTTGGGAAAGTCCAACCCCGAGGATAGTCGGGTTGCTGGTGGGATAGGCATAGTTCGTTCCCGCTTGGACGCCATCAACAAACGTAGCTACGACCCACTTGGTGGCAGTGGTGTCCAATATCTGTGTGAGCGTATGGTCTCCTGTCGCGGGGGTCCAAATGGCATTCACATTCGCGTAGCCAAAGGCCGCACCCGGGCCGGCAAAAGCCTGCACGTTTCGACTGCTTTCAGTCAAAATCCCAAAATCAACACCTCCGGTATTAAACCGATCGTTACTGCCGCCAATTGAGCCGATGTAATTGCAAAAGCCAGCGGCCACCCAAGTGCCTGGACTACCGGTGAAGTCAACCGTAGCAGTCAAGGTGTAAACATAACCGGCTTGCGCCGCGCACGGCAAAAGCCAGGCGTCTCCCTGCGCGGTGCCCATGACGCCATTGGCGTAAAGAGCATTGGTGTCATTGCCTCCCAAGGCATCCACCCAGTTTGTGTTGCTTTTGCCGCCTAAGATGCCGGCTTCATAGTTGGCCTGGGTGTTGGTGATGCTCTGCGTTCCATTGCCGTTAAAGGCGTTGGAATAGATAAGCGTTGCCCCGGTCAAGGAATTCGAATAGCTCTGCGCGTTTGCCATAGAAGAGCAAAACACGACCACGATTCCGGCGCATAAAGTTTTAAGGTATTTCTTCATATCTCGTTGGATTTGTTTAATATCGGGTTCAGAAAAAAGCGTGTTACCGCACTGGTTTGGATGAAAGCGAATATGCGCGAACGGCCGTGCTCGATGCCCGGCTGGTTGAGACGACAGTCTTTACTACAAGGGTGGTGTACATGCGTGTGTGACAGTACGGGGATGGAGCAGCCCCGTCCATCCCCCCAATCGGGGGGATGAAGAATTAGCGGCGTGATTATCCCGCGTTTTCGGGGCCGGAAGCGGGATTTTTGGCGCGTGTGGCGGCGTAACGGATCACCGCTTGCGTGCGGCAACGAACGTGCAATTTGTCGTAAACGGTTTTCAGATAACCGCGGACTGTTTCGATGCTGAGCGACAAATGATCGGCGATTTCTTTGTTTGACAGACCGTGGGAGAGCAGGCTCAGCACTTCAATTTCGCGTGTGGACAAGTGGGCTTCGTTGCGGGGATTGGCCGGAGGACGCCGGAAGGAACGCACCACGCGCCGGGCGATGGTGCTGCTCATGGGCGCGCCGCCGGCAAGAACATCCAGCAAAGCCGCGCGCAAATCCGCGGGACGGCAGCGTTTGAGCAAATAGCCGTCGGCGCCGGCTTCGAGGGCGCGGAAGATCAGTTCATCGTCGTCAAGGACAGTCAGAATGACAATGGGCGTCGAGGGCAGCGCTTCTTTCAAACGCGAAGTGCATTCAATCCCGGACATGCGGGGAAGACGGATGTCCATCAGGATCACGTCTGGCGCGACATTGGGAATCAGGCGATACGCCTCCTCGGCCGACGCATAGGTGCCGACGCACACAAAGCCTCCGAGTGATTCGATGATTTGCACCCAGCTCTGGCAGAGGTCCGCCTCGTCTTCCACGAGGACAACGCTGATGGAGGATTGCGCGGCGGGCCTGGTGGGATTTTTCGTCGCGGGAGCATTCATTCGCCACGGCGCCCCGATGCGGTCCATGCCCCGCCTTGCTGCGCCACGTATTCACGGCGTTCCGCGACGCCCGTGGCGAAATCCTTCAACGGATGCAAACGGAAGATGGAGCGCAGCCCGGAAGGTTGCTTCAGAGGGACTTGAAAACGGACCTCGCAACCCTCGTTCGGGCGGCTGAGGACCTCGCAT
Organism: Verrucomicrobiia bacterium; assembly: GCA_036272955.1. GTDB lineage: Bacteria > Verrucomicrobiota > Verrucomicrobiia > Limisphaerales > Palsa-1400 > DATAUD01. Next base: position 15,863 of record DATAXU010000208.1, on the reverse strand, counting down.
TTGCCACCGATCTCGGCCATGCGCAGTCTCATATTGGTCAAACCGTTGCGTTCGGGGCTTACGGACGCGGCATCGAAACCGCGGCCATTATCCGCGACGGCGACCGTCAGCAAAGAACCCTCCAGCCTGATATGCAACGTGAGTTCGGTGGCTTCGGAATGCTTCGTTGCGTTGTTGAGGGCCTCCTTTACAGTCAGGAAGATATTCCGGCGCGCAAACTGCCCCAGCGTTTTCGGCGGCAGTTCGTGGGGCGCGTCAAACCGGCAGCGAATGGAGGACGATTCGAGGAAACGCTGGGCGTATTTGCACACGTAGATGACGAAATCCTCCAGAGTCTCCTTCTGCGAGTTGACGATCCATACGACGTCATCAATTGTGGACAGAATGCTGCGCGCGCCGTCGCACATCCGCGAGATCGGCGCGTCCGCAGCCGGGGCGGCCTCCATTTGCGCGACTTCGCCGATCAGGAGCAACTGCGTCAACTTCGAGCCGAGGTCGTCATGGATGTCCCGCGCGATGCGATCACGTTCGGCCTGCACCAGGCGATGGGCTTTGGACTGGGTCAGGAGTTGAATCAGCAGACAAAGACAGGCTGTGACCAAAACCGCCCCCCCGGTGAAAAGGCCGATTTGAAAGTCCCGGCGCTGCCAGACCGGGACGGGCCCGGGCATCTTTCCACGAATGTGCAGGACCGAAATCGGCACATCCCACCAGGGAACGCGGCCGAAATTTCGCGCGACTGCGGCATGGGGCCACGAATCGGGGGCAATGAGGGCCGTTTCCCAGTCATGATAGCCATCGGGCACGGAACGCCACGACAGGTCGGAACGAATTTCCATCGTCTGGCCGCCGGCCATTTCCAGACGCATCCCCATAATGATGCCCGCCTGGTCATTGTCATTGAAGCCTTCGACCGCCAGCGCGTGGAGGCCGGATTTCAACGGGCCTTCCAGGTAATAAATGCTCAACGTTCGCCAATCGCTGCCGCTGCCCAGTTCCTGGCCGTCGAGCGAGATCGTGTAAGCGTTATCCGCCGCAATGCGCAATTCGGCTCGAACAACCTGGTTGGTGGCCGGGATTTCAAAGCCCTTCCACAATCGGACCGTTTGCTTGTTCGACGTCGCTTTGTCCCACATCCATATCCCGAGACCATTGGTGACTTCGGGCCGGGCTTTGGCGACGTAAATCGTCGGATAACTGGCGGAACTCCCCGCCAAACCGTCGCTGGCGAGCGCGGAATGCAAACAACAGGTGACCTGGAGAAGAAAGAAAACGCCGCCCAGGAAAATTTTCCTTCCTGGCCCGGCGGCCCCTGGACGTTGCGAATTCACGGGTGGTGCGGAATGTATTATCTGAAATGTTATTTTCTGTTAGAGCGCGCGTCAACGTGATTTCACAGAACTGATAAACATTAAGCAACCGCGCAGGCGAGCCAGAAGACTTATTCCCACCAAACCGACCGCCTGGCGTAACAAGAAATTCACCGAAAGACGCTTGCGTTCTGGGCATTGTTCATGGAACAGTATTGCACATATTTCGAAAGAATAGGAAGTAACTGGAATCTTACAAAGGTTTAAACATATGCACATGAAACGTTTCTCTATCGCCGCCCTTACTATCTTTGCCACCGGATCGCTTTTGTTGAATGCACGGGCGGACATCAGCACCGGATTGGTGGGTTATTGGAAATTCGACGATGGAAGCGGCTCCTCCACGGCGGCGGATTCCACCACCAATGGGAATAACGGGACCTTGACGGGGTTCTCCGACACGACGTACACGACAATGTGGACCAACGAGGCATGGTTCGGGGACGCCATCGACTTTAACCAAAACAGCGATGCGGGCGATTACGTTTCGGTGCCGGACGCGCCCTCGCTGAATGTGAGCGGCACGAAAGCCTTCACCATTGCCGCGTGGGTCAACCCCAGCCCGGGCGTTGCGATCAGCTCCCAAGGCGCAATCCTTGCCAAAGGCTACGGCGGTGGCGGGGAAGAATATTGCATGGACGTTTCCAGTTCCAAATTCCGGGTTTTCTTTCGCAATGCCGCCGGCACTTCGTCCGAGGCTGTCAGCGCCACAACGACTATCAGCGCCGGGACCTGGTACCACATCGTGGGAACTTACAACTCTTCGCCCAGCCATGAGGTCATTTATGTGGATGGCGTTTCCAATACGACGGCGACGGGCACTCTCACTACGGTGCTTTCCAATAATTATGTCCTGAGCATTGGCAACCGTACCGCATCGTCCACCTCCGGTTTTACTCTTCCCTTCAAGGGAATCATCGACGAAGTGCATATCTACAATCGAACTTTGACTCCAAGCGACGTTCTTCAACTTTACACCAATAACGGCCCGGCGCCGATCATCACGTCGCAACCGCGCAACGTTACTGCCTACGTGGGGGACACGCCGATATTTGGCGTCGGAGTGGACCTCACCAACACAATTATGCCGATCACTTACCAATGGCAATTTGACGGGACGAATATTACTGGAGCGACCGCCAATGATTTGACAATGGCAAATGCGCAAGCGACCAACGCGGGCAGCTACACCGTGGTTATTAGCAATTATATAGGCTCCGTCACGAGCGCGCCCGCTGTCCTTACATTGAACGCTATTCCGGCAGCCGACACGACGACCGGTTTGGTGGGCTACTGGAAATTTGACGATGGCAGCGGATCATCCAGCGCCGCTGATTCCTCCGGCCACGGCAACAATGGCACCCTCAACGGTTTTTCGGATTCAACTTACACAACGGAGTGGACCGGCGGGCTGATTGGCGGCGCGCTGGCTTTCAACGAGGACGGTTCCGATCAGAATGTGGTGGCGGTACCCAACGAAGGCGTTCCCGCTCCCGCGAATCTGGACTTTTCCACAAATGGAGCCACGGGAAGCGCGGTGTTCACGCTTGCGGCGTGGGTCGATGGCTCGCTGTCACAGATCAGCGGCGGCGCGATCCTCGACAAAGGGTTCGGTAACGGGGGTGAACAATACACGCTGGACATTTACAACGGCCATTACCGTTTCTACGTCCGCGATTCCAACGGCGTCGTTTACACCGCCCAAAGCACCCTATCGCCCAGCGCGGCGTGGCAGCATGTGGCGGCGGTCTTGAATGGCACCAATGGCACCATGAATTTGTACACAAATGGCATATTGGCGGCCGTCGCACTGGCACCCTCTTCGCTGCTCACCAATAATCACGAAGTGAGCATCGGCAACCGCCAGCCGGCCAATAATTCCTATGGTAACGCCTTCACGGGGAATCTGGACGAAGTGCGCATTTACAATCGCGCCCTGACTTCCGCCGACGTCAATGCGCTCTATCAACAAGGGACAACGTATCCGGTGATCGCCACTTCCACGCCCGCGGCTTCGATGCCGCCTGTGACGGCGAGCAATGTGTACTCGATGTTTATCGAAGCGACCAACCCCATTTTCTCCATCACGGCGACGGGTTCTCCCACGCTTTCTTATCAATGGTACAGCAACGGCGTGCCGATTTCGGGGGCGACCGGCACAAGTCTTACGCTGAGCAACCTGACGGCTGGATGGTTGACCAATTACTGCGTCGCAGCCAATAGCCTGGGCGCCGCAACCAACACATGGTGGCTTGATGTTGTCATTCCGACGGCTCCGTATCCGTTGGCCGTCCTGGCGGACAGCCCGGTCGGTTACTGGCGGTTGAATGAGTGGGATAATGAGCGCAACAACGGCAACCCGGGGGCGGTGTGCAATGATTATATAGGCGGCCATGATGGCATCTACACAAACGTCAACCTCGGTTTATCGGGCTATAGTCAATCGACTGATCCGACGGAGACGTCGGCGCAATTCGGCGTGTTTGCGACATCCAACAGTTATGCCGGGCGCATCCAAGGCATCAACTTTGCCGCGGCGACTGGTGTCAATGTGAATTTCTCCGTCGAATGCTGGGCCAATCCCAGCACCACCCCTGGGGCGGCGGCGTCGTTGGTGACGCAGGGTGAATATGCCGTTGATGATATGTTCAGCCTGAGCTTTAGCTCCAGCAGCCCGTATTATTATCGATTCTACGCTCGCGAAGTAGGGGTAAACCCGGCCACGGTGACCGGCACGGCGCATCCGGACGGCAATTGGCATCACTTGGTGGCGGTCTGCAATGAATCCGCAGGAATGGAGGTTCTCTATGTGGACGGCGTGTCGAACAACTCGACCGCCATTAACACGGCCAGCGGACTGGCACAGGCGGCGAACCTCAACGTGATCATCGGCGCGGGCACCAGCACGGGCGTCAATTATGACAAACAATCCAAAGGCCAAATCAGTGACGTGGCGATTTATAATTACGCTTTGACCGCAGCCCAGGTGAAAGCCCACTACAATGCCACAGGCACGGGGCCGGGCTTTACGTTGCCGGACACTCTTTACGTCAATCAAGGCGGCAACGTGACGATTACGGCAACGGTGACGTCCGGCTCTCCTCCGCTGAGCTATAGCTGGTACGATAACAACGCCCAAGCGGTGATCCTGGGCCAAACCAACGCCGCCCTGGTCCTCAACAATATTACCGCCAGCGATACGTACACGCTCACTGTAACCAACAACTTCCCGCCTTATTCGGCCACGGGAAATGCGTTCGTCAGTGTCGTTTCAGGCGGGCCGCAAAATCCTTTCGGTCCACTTGCCGTGACGCCCGCATATTCGGCGGTCTATGCGGGAACTCCGGTAACCTTCTCGATCACCGCTTACGGCACGCTGCCGTTGTCCTACCAGTGGTCCAGCAGCGTGGGGGGCGCCATTTCAGGGGCGACCAATTCCACTTATACAGCTACCGCCACCGTGGGTTCCACGACCTATACTTGCACGGTCAGCAACCTCGACGGAGTGATCAGCAGCAGCGGCACTCTGGTGGGGGTCGGTTCCCCGACCAACAATTATGCCCTGACAATTTTGAGCAATCGCCCGGCCGCTTATTGGCCGCTCAATGAACCGGATGACACGAAGCAGGACGGCAACCCGGGCGCCATTGCTTACGACTACGTCGGGGGGCATGATGCCATTTACTTCAATGTCGATCTCGGCGTGCCCGGATTAAACGCGGCCAATCCCGAGACGGCGGCGTTGTTCGGCGTTTTCGCAACGTCCAACAGTTACGCGGGCGAGAACGCGTACGACACCAATGTCAGCCCGAACATTGACTTTGCCCAAACAGAAGTCGGCGGCAACGCAGAATTCTCCGTGGAAGCATGGGTGCAAAGCACCAATTCGCAAACATCCGGCGCGGGGATCGTCGCCAAAGGTTACAACAGCGGCGGGGAACAATTCGTCCTGGACTGCTCGGGAAACACGTATCAATTCTATTTCCGCGACAGTGCAGGGAGCATTATTAATTGCCAGTCCGGCGTGAGTGATCAGGACGGCAACTGGCATTATTTGGTGGGGGTCTGCGATCAACTTGACGGGGGAGCCCATTTTTACGTGGACGGGATTGACACGGCCGACGCCGACACCGAGAGCGGAAAAGGCGTCGCGGACCCGACGGGAGCCTCCAACCCGGCTGCGGACCTCGTCAGCATTGGCTCGCGGGCCGCGAGCAAGACGGACAGCATTCTATCCGATCAATTCGTGGGGACGATTGCGGACGTCGCGCTTTACACCAACGCATTGACTGCGGCGCAGGTGCTGGCGCACTACAAGGCTGCGACCACCACGCCGCCAGTGACGCTGGCGATTACAAACCTGGGCGCCGGAAACCTGCAATTGAACTGGAGCGCGGGAACACTTCAGACCGCCACCAATCTCGCCGGGCCTTTCGTTGACGTCACGAACGCAACTCCGCCCTACACGATCAGCACGACCAACGTGCAACAATTCTACCGATTGCAGGAATAGGTCAGGGAAAGAAATGACTCGGCAGGAAGCCCATGAAGCGGTCCAGCTCAGTTGGACCGCCGGGTTTGCGGGCGCCTAAGTTGAGTTGGCAGAGGATGCCAATGCTTTGTGCGCCACGGCCTTCAGCCCGTTGCGCTTCGAAGCCGTAACCGTAGCTGGTCATCACTTGCCAGACGCCGGAATGCGAGCGGTATCCGACCCCCAGACCAACGCCGGAGTTCACAGCACCTGCCTGGCTAAGGCCAGGGGCATATTCCATGGCGGCGATGGCGCCGATGGGGCTGATGCTCCACAAGTGTCCCGCATCCAGCGGGATTGTGTATTGCGCGGAGAAGGACACAAAATCACGGGCGCTTAATTCCTGGTAGAAATAACCCGGGATGGTAAGCGGAAATTCCGACGCCAATGGCAAGTCACCTCCCAAACGGTAGGCGCTGAAACGATCCGCGTGCCAGCTTCCGCCCCCCAGCAGGTTGATGTCGAGGCTCTGTTTGGATTTGGGCATCGTGTAAATCAACAGCGCGCGCGCCCAATACAACTCGGTATTTGCTTCCAGTATCCGGTCACCATCGAAGCCGTAAGCGCCGGAGTCGGTGCGGTATTGGCCCTCGTACCATGCCGAAAGTTCCATCGCCAGATCCGGATGCAACAATGGCTCGCGTCCGCCAAACCGGAAGCCGGCGCGCCAATCCACCGTCGAGTGATCGTGCGGGAGGACAAATTTCGAGGACGTGTCGTCGTTTCTCTCGTAAGCGGAAAAATGCTCCTTGATACGCAAGATGCCGTACAAGGGGATGAGTTTTCCCGGATCGAACAAATGATAAATGGAAAGCGATGTCTCCCCGCTGTCGCCGGTGAACGATTGCTCGGGCAAATACTTTCCGTCCTGGAATTCGTAGTAATTGTCCGCAAATCCGCCGCCGGCCAGGCCAATTCCCAGGTCGGTGTTCGGGCCGAGCAGTCCCACAAGCCCCACTTCCGAGTCCAGATAGACGGGCGCGAGGGCGATGCGCAGCGTGAGGTTGGTTTTGAGAAAATTCGGTTCGTTAAGGTAATAGTAGCCGTAGGCCGCAACGGGCGAGGCGCCTTGCACAGCTTGTGAGAAGCCCACTTGCACCAGTTCGCGCCGGTCTGGATCGACCTGGCCGGATGCTCGAAGCGCCGTCAAACCAACAGCAACTGCCATCAGGAACAACCCACGGTGCTTTCGCATGCGCGTGGTTTTATACGAAAGGCTGCCAGCACGCAAGCCCGTTCGGTAAGGTTTTCCCTTACATTGATTTCGGAGGGGACTGTCGCTATTGTAACCCCATGAAAGTCAAAAAACTCAATCACACCCGGTATCGTGTCAACGATTTGGATCGGACGATCAGATTTTACAAAGACGTGCTGGGATTGCAGGAATTGCGCCGGAGCAAGTCGCCGCGCGGCTCGGAGCTGGCCTTTCTGAAAGCGCCCGAAAGCGAGGAGTTGATTGAGTTGTGCTCTTTTCCCGCCAGCGGTCCCGTTCAAGTACAGCCGGATCTCACTCACCTGGCATTCGAAGTGGATAGCCTTGACGCATTCGGCAAACATTTGGCGTCGCTCGGTTTAAAATTTTCCGATGGCCCCACGATGCGGCCAGGCGGCGGCGGGTTCGCTTTCATCGACGCGCCGGAGGGGTACGAAATCGAGTTGCTTGAACAGCCCAGGAACAAGGAACTGGCGTAGCACGGCTTAGCGCCTGCCGTCGTACCACGGTGAACAGGCGTCGCGGCTTGTGATGGTGGCGCGAGGGCGGAAACATGCCCGGGTGAGAAAGCGCGCGAGGTCCATTCGCGAATAAAGGCGGACTTTGCGGGCGGAGGTCAGGAGCGGATTCCGGTGCAGTATGACCATTTTTTTGCGGGACGACTTCGCCAGTTTTTTCAGTCGCTTACTTAGGTCAAGTTCCTCGGAGGCGAATAACTCCGCGCTGAAACCGCCCACTTGCCGAAACGCGGCCGTTTTGCAAAAAATAAACGAACCCGCCGCCCACTTGAACGTTCGGCTGATGGCGTTCCACAATCCTGTGCCCCAATCGGCAATCCTATGGCGCTCATCCAATCGAACGGTGCAACCGCCGGCGAGGCATTTGCCGGAATTGATTTGCTCCGCCACTTCGGCAAAAAGAGCGGGTGTTGGACGGGAATCGGCATCGACAAACAGGAGCCACTCGCCGGTGGCGGCGGCGGCACCGGTGTTGCGGGCGCGGGCGATTTGATTGACCGGCTCGAAAACGACCTTCGCCCCCGCAGCACGGGCAAGATCGGCGGTGGTGTCGGTGGAATTATTATCGCAGACGATGAGTTCGGTATCCCAACCGCGTTGCGTGAAGCTTGCCGTTGCGTCGTTGATGCTGCGCAAGGTCGCGGCGATGAGCTTTTGCTCATTGAACGCCGGCACAACGACGGAAACTTTCATCGGGTGCATGTTACCAGCTTTGGCGGGCGGGCGCGAATGGAGAAATACGCTTGGCGCGAATTGGCCGGTGCTGTAATTAGGAGCAGGGAATGAAGTTAAGTCTGCGATGTCCGCTTTGCGCGCTGTTCGTCCTGCTGTTCGCCGCCGGTCTTTGCGCGCAAACGGCCGATCCAAACATGGACCGGTTTGTTTCCGGCTTGCTCGGTAAGATGACCCTTGAGGAGAAGATCGGTCAGTTGAATTTGCTTTCCACGGGTTTCGATGTCACGGGGCCGGTCGCGAGCAGAAACGTGGAGACAAGCGTTCGCAAAGGATTGGCGGGCGGCGTTTTTAATCTTTACACGCCAGAAAAGGTGCGAAGCCTGCAGGAAGTGGCGGTCACCAAATCCCGTCTGCATATTCCCCTTTTGTTCGGCTACGATGTCATCCACGGCCATAAGACGATTTTTCCCATTCCGCTTGCTTTGTCATGCATGTGGAATCCGGGGTTGGTTGAAGAGAGCGCGCGCGTTGCCGCAAGCGAGGCCAGCGCGGATGGCGTGAACTGGGTGTTTTCGCCGATGGTCGATATCGCCAGGGACCCGCGATGGGGGCGAATCGCCGAAGGGGCCGGCGAGGACCCGTATTTGGGAAGCCTGCTCGCGCGGGCAATGGTGCGCGGCTACCAGTGGAACGATCTCACCCGGAGCAATGCCGTCATGGCGTGCGTGAAACATTTTGCCCTCTACGGCGCCGTCCAGGCGGGGCGGGATTACAACCCCGCGGACATGAGCCGATTGACGATGTACCAGTATTATCTGCCGCCGTATAAGGCGGCGGTCGATGCCGGGGTCGGCAGCGTCATGGCCTCGTTCAACGAAGTGGATTCCATTCCGGCAACGGGAAATCGATGGCTGTTGACGGTTTTGCTCAGGAAGCAATGGGGATTCCAGGGATTCGTGGTGAGCGACTACACGGCGATCCAGGAAATGACCCTTCACGGAATGGGCGGAATCGAGCAAGACGCTGAACTTGCGATCAAGGCAGGCCTGGACATGGACATGGTGAGCGAGGCGTATGTCAAGTATTTGAAGAAATTGGTGGCGGACGGCGCGGTTTCCGAAGCGATGGTTGAGACGGCTTGCAAAAGGATTTTGGAGGCAAAATATAAACTCGGCCTGTTTACTGATCCCTTCCGCGGATGCAACGAAATCCGCGCGGAGAAGGAAATCCTCACGCCGGAAAATCGGAAATTCGCGCGTGAGCTTGCCGAACGTTCGTTTGTGCTGCTCAAAAATGTCGATGAAACTCTGCCGCTGAAAAAATCCGGCGTGATTGCGTTGATCGGCCCTTTGGCGGACAGCCGCCGCGATTTGCTCGGGCCTTGGAGTGCGGCGGGGGATTGGAAGCTGGCGGTGAGTATTGCCGATGCCCTCAAAGAAGTGGCAGGGCCGCATATTTCCATTTTGGAGGAGCGCGGCGCAAATCTCGTGGACGAGCCGGAATTGTTGGACGCGCTGAATGGTTCGGGCGCCGACATCGTGCCGGACAAGCGGTCGCCGCAGGAAATGATCAACGATGCCGTGGCCGCGGCAATGAAGGCGGATGTTGTTGTGGCGGCGCTCGGGGAATCCTTTGCGATGTCCGGCGAAGCGGCGAGCCGCAGCATGATTGGTTTGCCGGAGAGCCAGGAGGAATTGCTGAGAGCGTTGGTGAAAACGGGGAAGCCCGTCGTGTTGGTCCTTCTCAATGGCCGCCCGTTGACATTGCAGTGGGAGGCGACGCATTGCAGCGCGATTCTGGAAACGTGGTTCGGCGGGACCGAAGGCGGCTACGGCGTGGCCGATGTGCTGTTTGGCGCTTACAACCCGTCGGGGCGCCTCACGACGACTTTTCCGCGGAACGTGGGGCAGATCCCGCTTTTCTACAATCACAAGAACACGGGGCGACCTTACAACGGCAACCCTCACGTGCGGTATGTTTCCCGCTACCTCGATGTGCCGAACACGCCGATGTTTCCCTTTGGGTTTGGATTGAGCTACACGAGCTTTTCCTACAGTGGTGTGCGACTCAGCAAGCGCTCACTTAAGGGAGACGAGACGCTTGTGGCCAGCGTCAATGTCTCCAACACGGGCAAGCGCGCAGGCGAGGAGACGGTGCAATTGTACATCACGGATCCGGTGGCGAGCGTGACTCGAAGCGTGGAGGATTTGCGGGGCTTCCAGCAGGTCACTCTCCAACCAGGGGAGAAACAGGAAGTGAGCTTCCGCATCACGCCGGAGGATTTGAAATTCTACAACAGCGACCTCGTGTATGACTGGGAACCGGGAGATTTTATTATTCGCATCGGACCGGATTCCAGCCAGGTGAATTCAGCCACGGTGCATTGGGACAAGAGTCAGTAGGATTATTTCGCCAGGTCCACGCAGACCACATGGTCCTCGTCGCGCAGGTAGAGCTTTTTGCGGGAGAGGACCGGCGCGGCCCAGCAGGGATAATGCAATTGCGGCAACTGAAAACGGCAAATCTCTTCCGGCTTATTCGGATTCGGCGTGAACAAACCAAGCAGGCCGCCCTCGCCAATGGTGATTAATTTCCCGTCCGCCAAAACGCTGGAGCCGCGCCCAAAGACCCCCGGCGTGCGGGTGCTGTAGCGGGGCCAGCTTTCATCGACGTCCCACATGACTTTGCCGGTTTTCGATTCCACGCAACGCATGCGCGCGTCGGGTTCGTTGCGGCCGCTGAAGGCGTAAAGATAACCGTCCAGGTAGATCGGCGTTGTCCAGTGAAGTTCCATCGCAAGGCCGCGCCAGACTTCTTCCACGCTTTTACAATTGGGTTTGACCCGCAGCAAAACGGAACCGACTTTGTAGTAGGCGCCGGAAATAAAAATCAAATCGTCCACGACTACGGGACTCATCGCATTGACGGAGTCGCTGACACGCGAACGAAACCAAAAGCTGAAATTCACATCGCCTGTCTTGGGATCGAGCGAAACGAGGCCCTGGCGCGTCAAACAAAGAATTTGCCGGCGCCCATGGATTGTCGCCGCGACGGGAGTCGAATAGCTGGCCTGTTTGTCTGAGGCTTTCCATTGGACGATGCCCTCCCAGTTCGAGGCGCCGACGCTTTGCCAAACCGTCTGGCCGTTTTGCGGGTCGAACGCCACAACGCCGGAATTGGGTTGTCCCCCAACCATGACGATGAGCAGCCCGCCCTCCAGAATGGGCGTGCTCCCAACGCCAAAAAATGCCTCGGGCACCGCAAAATCCGTCCCGGTTTCGCGCTGCCAGATTCGCGCTCCAGTTTGCAGGTCCAGGCACGTCAATACGCCTTCGGCGCCGAACGTGTAGCAGCGATTGGAAGTCAGCAGAGGAGTCGAACGGGGGCCGTTGTTGTAACCGTAGGGGTCGATGAAATGGCTCGGATACGCAAAATGCCAGAGCGGCTTGCCGTTGTCGGCGTCCAGGCATTCCACAATCTCCTGGTCGCCGATGCGATGATGCACAACCAGTCTTTGCCCGATCACTGAAGGAGCGCCATACCCACTTCCAATCTCCTTGTCCCAAACAATTCTCGGGCCGTTCGTTGGCCATTTGTCCAGCAGACCGGTTTCGTCTGAAATCCCATTGGCGTGAGGGCCGAGGAATTGCGGCCAGTCGCCGCCCAATACCGGCAACGCGCCGCACCAGGCCAGGACGAGACCGACGCACAGTTTATTTCTCATGCTTGCGGGAAAGATCGAAACAGAAAAGTTTGTCCTTGCCGCGGGCGTAGAGAAAACCATCCGCCAACGCAGGAAAGGCACGGACCTCGTCGGGCATGATTTGGGCGCGGGCAAATTCCTTGTAGCCGTCCGGCGCGGCAGCGGCGTTGATCAATTCGCCTTTGTCCGTCAAAATCAGCAAACGGTCATTGCAAAGAATAAGGGAGGAGGCGCCGACCGAATCTTCCTGCCAGCGAATTTTACCCGTTTTGAATTCCACGCATCGCAAGGTTGGCGCGGGGCTGAAGCCGGGGTCGGCCCGTCCGTTGATGCCGTAAAGAAAATCTCCGCGCCGGACGCTGGTGGCGTAATGCGTGGAGAGAATATCATCGCCGGACCAGATTTTTTCCACGGCATGATCGCGCACCCGCAGCAGAATCGCCCCGGTGCCGTAACAGGCGGAGATGAAAACCATGTCATCCATGATTACTGGCGTGGCGGCGTTGACGGAGGCGTTGTCGCGTGAGCGCCACGGGAATTGAAATTGAACCGCGCCGTCTGAGGGATCGGCGGCGACCAGGCCGGCGCGGGTGAAGAAGAATGCGTATCGTCGTCCGTGAATTGTCGCGGCGATGGGAGAAGAGTAACCCGCCTCGTCGTCCGTGCCCTTCCAAACCACCCGGCCGGAACCGCTGTCGAACGCGACAATCCCCGCGCCATCGGTTCCGCCAATATTGAGCAGCACTGTGTTTCCCTCCACCAGCGGGGAACAGGCTTCGCCGAAAAAGCCTTTGCCTTGGTGGAACTCTTTTTTGGTGTCCAGTTGCCAGATTTTTTTGCCATCGATCATGTCAAGGCAGAGCAGCATTCCCTCCGCGCCGAATGTGTACACCTTGCCGTTCGCGATGCAGGGCGTGGCGCGCGGTCCTTCGTCAAAACCAAAATCGTCGCGGTAGGAAGTCGGATAGGAATAGCTCCATTTCGGGGCGCCGGTTCGGGCGTCGAGACATTCGACGGTTTCCTTGTCCGCGAGCCGATGGAAAAGAATCAGGAGATGATTGGCGACAGCGATGCCGCTGAATCCTTGTCCGATATTTTTGCGCCAAACCACCGGGGGGCCATCGGCGGGCCATGTCGCCGCGAGATCGGAGCCGGCGTAAACGGCATCGCGCGTCGGTCCGAGAAACTGCGGCCAGTCCGCCGCCAGCGCCTGAGTTTCCAGGCGGCAACAGAGCGCCAGGAAAATAAAAATCGAAGCGCGTTTCAGATCAAGCCACACCGGCGGCATGTTGCCGGAATCGGGTGGGGATGTCGAGAGCGCGCCTGGAGCTAAGGTGCAAGAACCGCAGTCTCCTCGGATTTTTGGAGGAGGCCGGCGATGGCGGTGCGAAGATGTTTTAAGTTAAACGGCTTGCACAGCACGGCATCGACCGGGTTGGTGCGGCCGGGGCGGCGGGGGTAGCCGGTGATCATTAAGATGGGTTGGTTGGGCGACAGTTGACGGATTTGGGTGGCGAGTTCGTTGCCTTGAACGAAGGGCATTTCCCAATCCGTCAGGACGAGGTCAAAGCGGTCCTGGGCGAAGAGACCGAGGGCCTCCGCGCCATTGTTCGCTTCAACGACGATGTGGTCGTCGTGACAAAGGAGACGGCGGACGGTTTCCCGGAAAGTGCGCTCGTCATCCACCAGCAGTATGCGCTTTCCACAAAGCGCGAGTTGATTTTCCATTCGCGAGCGTTGATAGCAGGTGGGGGGCCATTCGTAGAAATGAGAAAGTGAAAAAAACGTATAAAATCGTCTAAAAATCCAATGGTTGGAAATTAACGAAGCTCAAAACGCTGTTTTATTTCGATTGACAATTTAGTCAAGTCTTGCGATTTTCGCACCTTGACCATGTTGTCCCCACGACATACCTAGAAACTATGAAAACCTGTCCTCGAGATAATCATAACTCACTGAAACGTAATGTTATCGGCATTTGCATCGGCTTGTCTTTGATACTCAATTCGTCGCAGACCAAGGCTGCGGTGGATTATTGGGATCCCCAAGGCACCGGCGGCGCCAATCCCTACTTGAACGACCTGTCCGGGACATGGGAAAATGCCTTGTGGAGCACCAACTCCGGCGGTTTGGGCACCGTGCCCAACTGGGTGGAAGGCGATGCGGCGTGCTTCGCTGTCCATACGGGGGCCGGAACTCCGGCATTTACCGTTACGATGAATTCCAGCCACACGGTGGCGGGGTTTTTCGATGGGCCGCTGACACCTGACCCCTGCACAGTGACGATCAACGGCACGGGGACTATCACGTTGCCCGTGAACACATTTCAGGGTTGCGACGTCACCACCGATGGGGCCAGCGACCCGGGGGTCCTGACGATTGATGTTCCGATCGCCGGAACGGGGATTTTCGGAGATGGACTTTGCGCCGAAGGTAGCGGTGCGGTCTTTTTGAACGGCATCAATACGTATTCGGACGGGAGCTACCTGGGTTACATTTCGGGCAGTTTTACGGGTACTTGGGGTTTTACCAACGCCGACCCGACACAGCCGGGGATCTGCACTTCTTTTGGCACGGGCGGCATTTATGTGTCCAACGGTTATGGGACTCTTGCGGTTGAAGGGACGTCGGCTGTGACGGTCACCAATTCGTTCTACCATATCATGCCCGTGTCGTTTTCTACCTACGCGACAGTGAACATCCAGGGCAATCCGGCGGGAGTGACATTTAGCGGGCCGTGGGCGTTGAGCGGATCGACGTTTTCCGGCAGCACGGTTCTTTCGGGGTTGAATATCGGTTCGGTGGGGGCGGCGAATAACCTCGTGACCATTTCCGGGGTGATGAGCGGGACGAACGGATTTATCAAATCTGGAGTCGGAATTTTGGCTTTGGCTAACGTAAATACCTACAGTGGGAATACATCTATTACCAACGGGACGCTTGCGTTGACCGGTTCCGGGTCGATCAATAACACGCCCCTGATTGTGCTGACGACGAACGCCACTTTTGATGTTTCGGGCGTTACTGGGGGCACTTTCACGTTGAGCAGCAGCACAGTGATCACGGCGTTCGGGGTGGGGGCGACTGCGGGCACTACCTCCGCAACGATTAACGGGCATTTGGGCGGGACTGTCAATTTGGGTGCGCAACCGATGACGCTGGTCTTTTCGCCTGCATCTGACGCCGGTGATACCGCTCACGCATGCATACAGATTCCGCAAGGGGCGTTGACTTTGAATAACAACACGATTGTGGTTAGCAATGTGACGGCAAATCCTCTGGGTGCAGGCACTTACAACCTGATCCAAGTGGGCGACGGCACGACGGGCACCATCACCGGCACTCCCAACAGCACCGTGCTGGTCGAGGGCGCGGGGCTGGCCGCGGGGACGGTGGGGTCGCTGCAAATTTCCGGATCGACAGTCCAACTGGTTGTGGCGACGGCGACGAGCACGACGACGACTACATTAAGCCCAACAACGGCAATCACTTATGGGCAATCGACGACCTTCATGGCGACTGTGGCGCCGGTGCCGGACGGCGGGGAAGTGCAGTTTTACGTCAATGGAGTGCTCTTCGGTTCACCTGTGACAGTTGATACTGTGGCGGGAACGGCGACATCGCAAAGCACAAGCCTTTCGCTGGCGGCTGGCACCTACACCGTCACCGCTGTTTACAGCGGAAGCTCTGACGACGCTTTTGGCGCCAGCACGGCTACATCGGTTTCGCAAGTGGTAGGCAAGGCGCCATTGACCGTAACCGCAAGCACCCAAACGACGACGTATGGCACGGCTATAGCGTTAACCGGGGACACGCACTTTACATCCAGCGGTTTGCAGAATTCGGAGACGAT
>DATAXU010000207.1:0-12834 GCA_036272955.1 Verrucomicrobiia bacterium | reverse complement strand
GCAACCAGCCCTAAGCGCGCAGGTGCGGGCGCTGGAAGAGGAGTTGAAGGTTCGCCTGCTTGAACGCAATAGCCGGTCGGTCAGCTTGACTCACGCGGGGCGGGTGTTCCTGGAGGAGGCGCGCACGGTTTTGCAATCGGCCGTCAAGGCGGAGCAGCGGGCACGCATGGCGGAACATGGGCTGACGGGGACTTTGCGCGTGGGAATGATTTCGTCGATTGCCAATGCGTGGCTGGCGGGGATTTTGCGGAAGTTTTTGCGGAAATTTCCGGGGGTGCAGCTTTCGTTATTCGACTTGACAAGCCCGGAGCAATTGCGGCGGCTGCGCGAGGGGGAATTGGACGCGGCGCTGTTGCGTCCGCCGGTGGGGTTTCCGGAATTGGAGTATAAGTTTGTGGGGGAGTCGAAACAGGTTTTGGCGGTGTCTTCGGGGCATCGGCTGGCGCGCAAACGGGGGGCGCTGACATGGAAGGATTTTGACGGGGAATCGCTGGTGATGATGCACCCCAATTTGCAACACGGCTTCTATGACGCTTTCCTGGCCAATTGCGCCAAAGCGGGGGCGACGCCGCGGGCAAGCCAGTACGCCAATGACGTGCAAACCCTGATGTGGCTGATTGCATCGGGATTCGGCGTGGCGCCGACTGTTTCCACGCTTTCGGAAATCATACGGCCGGGGTTGATTTTTCGCGCGCTGCCGCCGGGGTTGCCGCCGGTGCAAACCGTTTTGGTGTGGCGGCGAAATAATGATTCGCCGGCGCTGGCCAACTTCGTGGCCGGTTTTGATGCCTTCGCGCGTTCCCCCAACCTTACCAAATTGTAATGTTCAGGTAAGCCTCCTGTCATTTGGGTGACGCATTATAAAACAGTGCAACGGAGTAAAAAATTAACATTTGCAACTGAACTATGAAAACAAATTACATATACAAGAAATTGACCGCAGTCCTGTTGGGGGGCGCAATCGCGGCAGGAAGTTATGCCGTGGTATTAACCGTCCATGCGAAGGACCAGCAATCGAAGGCCCGGTCCATCGGGCTAATTGTCGATGATCGTCCGCTGGCGCATGACGTCAAACTGAGCACCAGCTTCGCGCCCATCGTGAAAAAAGTCTCTCCCAGCGTGGTGAAGGTGGAGGTGAAAATTCCTGGGAAAGAAGAAACGGAGCAGGGATCGGGCGGCGAATTTCCGGATAACCCGTTCTTTCGGCAATTCTTCGGGAACCAGTTCTCCGGCCCGCGCAAAATGTACACTCCGCCCGAGCACGGAGTCGGCTCGGGAGTCATCGTGACCAAAGACGGATACATCCTGACCAACAATCACGTCGTCGAGGACGCCAATGAAGTAAAGGTGACGCTCTCCGATGGGCGCGAATACACGGCCAAGGTGGTGGGGAAGGACCCGAAATCAGACCTGGCGGTCATCAAGATCAATGCGACTGACCTGCCGGCCATTGCATTTTCGGACAGCAGCAAGGCGGAAGTCGGCGACGTGGTTTTGGCGATCGGCAATCCGTACGCCATCGGGGAAACGGTGACGATGGGGATTATCAGCGCAAAAGGGCGCGCGACGATGGGATTGGACTACGAGGACTTCATCCAGACGGACGCGGCGATCAACCCGGGCAACTCGGGCGGCGCGTTGGTGGATGCGGATGGGCGCCTAGTCGGCATTAACACGGCCATTTACAGTCGTGGCGGCGGCAACCAGGGGATTGGTTTTGCGATTCCGACGGACCTTGCCAAAGGGATCATGTTAAGCCTGATCGAGTACGGCAAAGTGACGCGGGGATACCTTGGCGTCATGATCCAGGACATTACTCCGCCATTGGCGAAGGAGTTCGATCTTAAGGGCGACCAGGGAGCGTTGGTGGGAGAAGTTGTGCCTCACGGTCCCGCGGACAAAGCGGGGTTGAAGGACGGCGACGTCATCACCAGCTTCAATGGCGTCAAAGTGACGGACAGCCGGCATTTGAAACTGGAAGTGGCGGGACTTGCGCCCGGCGAGAAAGTTCCCGTGGAAATCATGCGGGACGGTTCGCGCAAGACGCTTGAGGTTAAACTGCAGGAATTGCCAGGGGAGAACGCGATGGCCAAAAACTCAAATGACAATAATGCCGGACAGGACAACGGCTCGTTGCAGGGAGTGGGAGTGGCGGACTTGGATTCGCAAGCGCGCCAGCAATTCAACATTCCTGAAAATGTCAAAGGCGCCGTGGTGACGGATGTCGCGCAGGATTCGGCCTCAGCGGAGGCAGGGTTGAAGGCCGGGGACGTGATCATGGAGATCAATCATCATGCGGTCGCCAGCGCGAATGACGCTGTGAAATTGACCGAGCATGCCAGCGACAACAAGTTGACCCTGCTGCGGGTCTGGAGCGACGGGGGCAGCCGCTACGTCGTGGTAGATGAGAGCAACAAAGTTGGATAAGCCCGTTGCATGAACGCCTCTCCCGGGTCGATGGCCCGGGAGAGTTTTTTTGTACGCCGAGCTATTTCTTTTTCGCCTTTGACGCTGCTTCAAGGGCTGCTTGAGCGGCGGCGAGGCGGGCGATGGGGACGCGGAACGGGGAGCAACTGACGTAAGCCAACCCGATGCGGTCGCAGAATTTGACGCTGGTCGGCTCGCCGCCGTGTTCGCCACAAATGCCCAGCTTGATGTCGGGGCGGGTTTTGCGTCCGAGTTCGACCGCCATCTTCATCAGGGCGCCGACACCGGATTGATCAATGGTGGCGAAGGGGTTTTGCTTGACGATCTCGAGTTCCTGGTAACGCGGCAGGAATGAACCGGAGTCGTCGCGGCTCATGCCGAGACAGGTTTGGGTGAGGTCGTTGGTGCCGAAGCTGAAGAACTGGGCGTCTTTGGCGATTTCGTCCGCGACAAGCGCGGCGCGGGGGATTTCAATCATTGTGCCGACCAGGTAATTGAATCGGGTTTTCCGCTCTTTCGCGATTTCGGCGGCGACGCGATTGACGACTTCGATCTGCAATTGCAATTCGCGCGGGAAACCGACGAGCGGAATCATGATTTCCGGTTTGACCTTGACGCCTTCCTTTTGCACCAGGGCGGCGGCCTCGAAGACGGCGCGGGCCTGCATCTCGCTGATTTCCGGGTAAACGATTCCCAAACGGCATCCGCGATGGCCGAGCATGGGATTGAATTCGTGCAATTCCGTGACGCGCTGGGTGATTTTTTCGACGGGGACGTTGAGTTTGCGCGCCAACTCTTGTTGGGCAGCCAAATCGTGCGGCAGGAACTCGTGCAAGGGCGGATCGAGAAAGCGGATGGTGGCGGGCAAACCTTTCAAGGCGCGGAAAATGCCGGCAAAATCATCGCGTTGATAGGGGAGCAATTTTGCGAGCGCGGCTTTGCGATCGGCAATATTGCTGGCCAGAATCATTTCGCGCATGGCGTCAATGCGATTGCCCTCAAAGAACATGTGCTCGGTGCGGCAAAGACCGATGCCGGATGCGCCGAAGGCGACGGCGTTGGCGGCTTGGTCGGGGGAATCGGCATTGGTGCGGACATCCATGCGGGTGGCTTTGGCGCACCAGGACATGAGCTTGGAATAGTATTGGAAGGTGCGGCTGTCCTTTGCCTGGATGGTTTTGCCGATGAGCACCTGGATCACTTCGGAAGGGGCGGTTTTTAATTCGCCGGCGTAAACCTCGCCTGAAGTGCCGTCGACGGATAGGAAATCGCCTTCCTTGAAGGTCTGTTTTCCAACGCTCAACGTGCGTGCGCTGTAATCGACTTGCAACGCGCTGGCGCCGCAGACGCAGACTTTGCCCATTTGGCGCGCGACCAGGGCCGCGTGCGAACTGACACCGCCGCGGGCGGTCAAAATGCCTTCCGCGGCGATCATCCCGCGCAAATCTTCGGGGGAGGTTTCGAGGCGGACGAGCAAAACCTTTTCCCCCCTGTGGGCGGCTTCGACGGCGCGTTCGGCGTTGAAATAAATTTTGCCTGTCGCGGCGCCGGGACCAGCGGGGAGACCTTTGGCGATGGAGGTGGCGGACTTGATGGCGGAACGGTCAAAGACGGGCGCGAGGACCTGGTCCAATTGTTCAGCCGGGACGCGTTGCACGGCTTCCTGCCAGGAAATCAGGCCTTCCTTTTCCATTTCAACGGCGAAACGGACGGCGGCGAGGCCGGTGCGTTTTCCGTTGCGGGTCTGCAACATGAAAACTTTTTCCTCCTCGATGGTGAATTCAAAATCCTGGACGTCGCGGAAATGGCTTTCCAAAGTCTGGCGGACTTTTTCGAGGTCCTTGGCGGCCTGGGGCATGACTTTTACGAGTTCCGCCACGGGGTTGGGGGTGCGCACGCCCGCGACGACGTCCTCTCCCTGGGCGTTCATGAGGAACTCGCCGTAAAATACCTTTTCGCCGGAAGCGGGATCGCGGGTGAAGGCGACGCCGGAGCCGGACTTTTCGCCGGTGTTGCCGAAGACCATGGATTGGACATTGACGGCGGTTCCCCATTCGGAGGGGATGCCGTATTTGCGGCGATAAACAATCGCGCGGTCGTTCATCCAGGAACCGAAGACGGCGCCGATTGCGCCTTCGAGTTGCTTCCATGGATCGGCTGGAAATTCCTTGCCGGTTTTGTCCTTGATGAGGGCCTTGAAGCGGCGGACTAATTCCTGGAGGCCGGCGGCATTGATGCGGGTGTCTTCGACGTGGCTTTCGCCGGGGAAAAGTTCGCTTTTGAGGTTGTCGATAACGGTTTCAAAGGGTTCGTGATCCTCGTGCGCGGCCTTTTGGACGCCCATGACGACGTCACCATACATTTGGATGAAGCGGCGGTAGCAATCCCAGGCGAAGCGGGGGTTGCCACTGGCGTTCTCCAGGGCAACGACTGTTTTGTCGTTGAGACCGAGGTTGAGAATAGTGTCCATCATGCCAGGCATGGAATCGCGGGCGCCGGAGCGAACGGCGACCAGGAGAGGTTTGGATTCGTCGCCGAGGCGCTTGCCCAAAATCTTCTCTGTATTGGCGATGGCAGCCTTGACTTGCGGCCACAATTCCTTGGGGTAAGTTTTGTGGTGGTCGTAGTAGTACGTGCAAACTTCGGTGGTGATGGTGAAGCCCGGAGGGACGGGAAGGCCAATGCGGGTCATTTCGGCGAGGTTAGCTCCTTTTCCGCCCAAGAGGGGTTTCATGCCGCCGTTGCCGTCGGCTTTTTTATTGCCAAAGAAATAAACGTACTTATGTGATTTTGCTGCCATAAAATTGAGATTGTCCTTATGTCCCTCGCGGGATTGGCGAGTTCCAAGGCGGCCAACTCTAACAAAGAAGGGCAGACAGTCAATTGCCGTTTGATATGCGAAAAATGATCCGTTTTCTCTGTGTTTTGTTGTATGTAAGTGCCGCGGTTTTTTGCGGGTGCGGGAAGGAATCGACGACCTCGCAAACGTTTGTGGTCAAAGGAGTAGTCAAAGAAATGGAGCCGGACGGCAAGTCGATTGTTGTCAGCCACAACGCGATCCCGAATTACATGCCGGCGATGACAATGGCGTTTGACGTGCCCAATACGAATGATTTGCGCGGATTGAGCGCGGGGGATTCCATAGAATTTCACATGGTCATAACGCCGACGCACGGGTGGATTGAAAAAATCACGAAGCTGGCTTCGGCCGCGCCGGCGGCGGAGTCCACGGGGCCGATCAGTTTCAGGAAGGCGCTGGAACCGCTGGGGGAAGGGGACAAGCTGCCGGACTACCAATTCACGAACGAATTGGGGGAGGCGGTGCGGTTGAGCGACTTTAAAGGGCGGGTGCTGGCGTTCACGTTTTTTTTCACAAGCTGCCCTTTCCCGGATTATTGCCCGCGCCTGACGAGCAACTTCGAGAAGGCCTCGCAGAAACTTTCCGAAACGACGAACGCTCCGCAGGGATGGCACCTGCTTTCGATTTCGTTTGATCCGGCCCATGATTTTCCGGAACGACTAAAAAGTTATGCGGAGGCGGCGCATTATGATCCAAGCCACTGGAGTTTTCTGACGGGGGAGGAAGGGCAAATCACGAGTCTGGCCGATCAAATGGGAGAGAATTTCTGGCATGAGGGCGGCAGCATCGGACATAACCTCCGCACGGTTGTTGTGGGTCCGAAGGGACGCATCCGGAAGATTTTCGCGGGCAATAAATGGACGGTCGATGAACTGGTGGATGCGATGATTGAGGCGGGACGAGGTTGACGCGGGCGGTAGCGAATTTCAGTGGGTCCGGAAGGCGCTTTTGTAGAAATGGGCGAAATAGTTGGTTTCGGCAGGCAACGGCCCTGGGGTTTGTTGCTGAAGATACATTGTGCGACCGGGGAAATTCAGCGTGACGATGTTGCGCGCGAGCAAATGCAACCCGATCAAATCGCGCTCGCCGTCGCCGGCCAGATAGAGATTGGTGTAAGCAATTCCGCCAAAAATGCCGTTCGGATAACGCGCTTCGTCCGCCGGCACAGGCGCGCCGGACTGCCACTGATTTGTCCATTGCCGGAAAAGGGACGGGACCAGGACACCGTCGAAATTGCAACCGGTGTCGATCAGGGAATTGAAACCTTGAATGCCGGCAAGGTTGTCATTGACGAAAAAGCAGCCGCGAAGGGGTTCGATGGGAAATACTTTGCCCAAATCCTGGGCGCTCACGGCGTTGGGATCGAGAAAGCGCAGTTTGTTCTCCGCGAAATCGAACTGGAGACAGTAGTGCCCTAGGCAATCCATTCCGAGAAGGCCGGCCACCGTGCGGCCAGGGAAATGAGCGGCCAAATCCTCTGTCACGACGGTGTCGCCGGTGTGCAATTGGACGCCGCCCAGAAGCAGCGGCGGCGTGACAAAAATGCCGGATACAGCCCAGCGTGCGCCGACAACGGTTTTCGGGTGGGCAGGTTGGAGCTTTCGTTCCCAGGATTTGTCCAACACCGTGAGAGTTGCGCCGGTGTCCACGCCGAAAAGGTAATCCTGCGCGGTGTCGGACCGGAGATTTATCCAGATGAGATCGCCGCGGCCAGCGGTGGAATTGAAGGTGGTTTCCGGGGGAAGACCGACATCCTGCGCCGACCCGCAATTGACGAGCATCAAAAAGCCCGCGGCCAAACTGAGGCTGGCGCAGGAGGCGCGCATGCCCTAGCCCAATTCCTCTTTGAGCGCGCGGGAAATTTTTTGGTTCCACTGTTCCAGGACCGCGGCGTCCCGTCCTTCCAATAAAAGCCGCACTTTTGGTTCGGTGCCGGAATAGCGAAGCAAAATGCGTCCGCCGCGCGGTTTGAGATCGGATTCCGCCAGCTTAATAAGCTGCGAGACGCTGTCGAGCGTCTCCAGCGGCTTTTTCTCGCGCACGACGATATTTGTCAGCAATTGCGGAAAGCGCGTCCAACAACGTGCCAGCTCAGACAACGGTTTGTCCTGGCTTTTCATGATGCGAAGAATTTGCAGCGCGGCAATCAAGCCGTCGCCCGTGGTGCTGTAATCGCGCACAATGATATGGCCGCTTTGCTCGCCGCCCAAATTAAGGTCGTCCCTTAACATTGCCGCCAGGACGTTTTGATCGCCAACGGCGGTGCGAATGGTTTTGCCGCCGGCGGCCTGGATGACGGCGTCGAGCCCGGCGTTGCTCATCACGGTAGTGACCACCGTGTTGTGGGCCAAGGTGCGGCTGGACAAACGTTCCAAGGCGATGATCGCCATAATATCGTCGCCGTCGATCAGGGTGCCGTTCTCGTCGCAGAGAAGGACGCGGTCGGCATCGCCGTCATGGGCCATGCCCAAATGCGCCTTGTGTTCGCGCACCAAACGACAGAGATGCTCCGGGTGCATTGACCCGCAGTCCTTGTTGATGTTGCTTCCGTCCGGCTGGTCGCCGTGAACAAAGGCCTGCGCGCCCAATTCCCGCAAGACGCATGGGGTGGATTTGTAGGCGGCGCCATGGGCGCAATCGACCACGACGCGGAGTCCGTCCAGGGTCAAATTGCGGGGGAAGGAGCTTTTTGCAAATTCAATGTAGCGGCCCAAGGCATCCTCGATGCGGACAGCCTTGCCGATTTCGCGGGCGGATGGGCGGATGTTCTCAATTTCACCGCTGAAGACCAATTCCTCGATGCGATTTTCAATCACGTCATCGAGCTTGTAGCCGTCGGCGTGGAAAAACTTGATGCCGTTATCGTCATAAGGATTGTGAGAGGCGGTGATGACAATGCCGGCGTCCGCGCGCAAACTGCGGGTGACATATGCCACCCCTGGCGTCGGCAGCGGCCCAATGAACAGCACATCGACGCCCATGGAGAGAACACCGGACGACAGGGCGTTTTCGAGCATGTAACCGGAAAGCCGGGTGTCTTTGCCAATGACAATCTTGTGTTTGCCGCGGCCGCGGGATTCGGATTCGAGGTTTTTGAAGACGTGAGCGGCGGCCTGGCCGAGCTTCAGGGCAGTCTCGGCGGTTACGGGTTCAACATTGGCGGTGCCTCGGACGCCATCGGTGCCGAAGATTTTCTTGGTGCGACTCACTTTAACCTAAAATGGAGAGTGTCCGGGCAAATGACAAGGTAACAAATTGCCCCATCCGAGCCTTGACACATCCGGGCCAATTCTCTTAGATTCTCCGCTCTTTCAGAAAAAGCTGATTTACAAAATGAATAAAGGCAAAATCGTGCAGGTCATCGGGCCGGTCGTCGATATCGAGTTTCCCGATGCACTGCCATCCATTTACAATGCTGTCACTGTCGATTTCGACGTTCCCGGCGCGGGCAAAACCAAGTTGACGTTGGAAGTGCAATCGCACCTCGGAGATAACTGGGTCCGCGCTGTCGCGATGTCCAGCACCGAGGGCCTTAAACGCGGCCTGGAAGTAACCGATACTGGCGCGCCTATCTCGATGCCTGTCGGGCCGGGTGTCATGGGCCGGGTGTTCGATGTGACGGGGAACCCCGTCGATGAACGCGGGCCTGTCGTGGCCGAGAAATGGTATCCGATTCATCGCGCGGCGCCACCTCTCGTGGATCAATCGACATCGCCCGCAGTTTTGACCACCGGCATCAAGGTCATCGATCTCATTTGTCCGTTTCTTAAAGGCGGCAAAGTGGGCGCGTTCGGCGGCGCGGGCGTCGGCAAGACGGTCGTCATCATGGAATTGATCAATAACATCGCCAAACTGCACGGCGGTGTTTCGGTGTTCGCAGGCGTCGGTGAACGGACGCGCGAGGGTAACGATCTTTATCATGAAATGTCCGAGGCGGACGTCATCAAGCAGAAGAATCTCAGCGAATCAAAAATCGCGCTGGTGTACGGCCAGATGAATGAACCACCCGGAGCGCGTTTGCGCGTGGCGTTGTCCGGCCTTGCAATCACGGAGTATTTCCGGGACGAAAAGAACCAGGACGTGCTGCTGTTCATCGATAACATTTTTCGCTTTTCACAGGCCGGGTCGGAAGTCTCGGCGTTGCTGGGGCGGACTCCGAGCGCCGTCGGTTATCAGCCGACTTTGGCGGCGGAAATGGGAGATTTGCAGGAGCGGATTACCTCGACCAAGAAAGGTTCGATCACGTCGTTCCAAGCGGTGTATGTGCCGGCGGACGACCTGACTGACCCGGCGCCGGCGACGACGTTTGCGCATTTGGACGCGACCATCGTGTTGGAGCGGTCGATTGCGGAATTGGGCATTTTTCCGGCGGTGGATCCGCTGGCCTCAAACTCGCGGGCGTTGACGCCGGATATTGTCGGCCAAGAGCATTACGATGTGGCGCGCGGTGTGCAAAAGGTGTTGCAACGTTACAAGGATTTGCAGGACATCATCGCGATTCTGGGAATGGATGAACTTTCGCCGGACGACCGGTTGACGGTGTTTCGCGCGCGCAAAATCCAGCGGTTCCTGAGCCAGCCGTTCACGGTGGCGCAGGTATTTACGGGGCGCGAAGGCAAGCAGGTGCCGGTGGCGGAAACAGTGCGCGCCTTCAAGGAAATCCTGGACGGGAAACACGACGATGTCTCCGAGGGAAACTTCTACATGAAGGGCGGCATCGACGAAATCAAAGAGGCTTAATGGCAAACACGCTTCAATTGCAAATCGTCACGCCCGAGGCCCAGACGTTTTCGGACCAGGTTGAAATGGTCACGTTGCCGGGTGTCGAAGGAGAGATGGGCGTCTATCCCAATCACGTTCCGTTGATGACGCAGTTGGTGCCGGGCGAAATCATCGTGCGCAAAGACGGGCAGGATTTTTTCCTCGCGGTGGGCGAAGGGTTTGTGGAGATCACCGGAGAGCGTGTCGCGATTTTGACGGACATGGCGTTGCGGGTTGAGCAGATCGACGAAGCGAAAGCGGAGGAAGCCAAACGCCGGGCCGAAAAGCGACTTGCCGAACATTTGGACGATGCCGAGTCAGCGGCGGTTTGCGCTTCGCTGGCCAACTCTTTGGCGCAGATCAATGTGAAGAGGCGCCGCTCGGGGCATTGAGGGGAAGTCATAAAAACGTATAAAAACGTATAAAAGGCCATAAGGGCCAAATGAACCGTATCGTCGAACGATTTGCAGGGCTGAACCGGGACGGGCAGAAAGGATTCATCGTTTATATTGGGGCGGGCGATCCTAACTTGCTGACTACAAATGAGTTGGCGTTGGCGTTCGACAAGATTGGCGTGGATGTTCTTGAGTTGGGGGTGCCTTTTAGCGATCCGCTGGCGGATGGGTTGGTCAACCAGCTTGCCGCGCAACGGGGATTGGAGTCCGGCACGACGCCGGCGAAAGTTCTTCAGACCGTTGCCGAAATCCGCCGCAAATCCCAAATTCCGATCGTTCTCTATATCTATTTCAATTTGATGCATCGGGTTGGGCTGGAACGATTTATAAATGACGCAGCCGCGGCGGGAGTGGATGGGCTGCTGGCACTGGATCTTCCGCCGGAGGAGTCGGAGAATTACGAGACGTTGATGGGCAAGGCGGGCCTGTGCGCCATCTACCTTGTGGCGCCGACCACGCCGGATTCGCGCATTGAACTGATCGTCAAGCGCGGGAGCGGTTTTGTGTATTATGTTTCGCGCGAGGGGGTTACGGGGATGCAATCCAAAATATCCGATACCATTGGGGCGATGACCTCGAAAATCCGCGCGCACACGGACTTGCCTATCGCGGTCGGATTTGGCATTTCCAACCCTGAACAAGCGCGAACGGTGGCGGCAAGCGCGGAAGCAGTGGTGGTCGGCAGCGCGATTGTGAATCAAATTGCCGCCCATGGCAAAAGCGCGGATTTGGTGGCGCGGGTGACGGAGTTCACGGCTGCGCTGGTCAAGGCCGTAAAAGAGAAACAGCATGAAAAACGCCAAACAAAATAACGATCGGTTTGTGATTATTATGGCGGGGGGGCGGGGGGAACGCTTCTGGCCGGTGAGCCGGGAAAAAACTCCCAAACAATTGGCCGCCCTGCTGGGCAAACAGTCGTTTCTCCAACAGGCCGTGGAACGTGTTCTGCCGCTGGCGCCGATAAAGAACATCCTTATCATCACGAATGCGGCGCAGGCGCCGGAAGTCCGCCGGCAATTGCCGAAATTGCCCGCTCAAAACGTGATTGCGGAGCCGGTGGGCCGGGACACTTGCGCGGCGGTCACGCTTGGCGCGGCGATCGTCGGACAACGCTCGACCAGCGCCGTCATGGCGGTCCTTCCGGCGGATCATGTGATTGTGGAGGAGAAGAAATTTCAGCAGGTCTTGGGGGATTCGTTTGACCTGGCTTCGCGCGGGCAGGTCATTGTCACCATCGGGATCAAGCCATCCGAGCCGGCGACGGGTTACGGATATATCCGGGTTGGCAATGTGCTGCCGCCGCCGCAGGGGGTGAAAAGTTACAAGACGACTTTTTTCAAGGCGGAACAGTTTGTTGAAAAGCCGAATTACGAGAAGGCCCAGGAATATCTCAACAGCGGACAATATCGCTGGAACGCGGGGATGTTCATCTGGTCTTTTGTGACGGTCACGCAGGGATTGGAAAAGCACCAACCGGAGATGGCGGCGGCCTGCCAGCGATGGTTTAAGGCCGCGGGCACGCCCAAGCTCAACAAAGTCCTGGCGCGCGAATACCCGGAAATCAAAAAAATTTCCATCGACTATGCCTTGATGGAACACGCGCAGAATGTGGTGGTGGCCGACGGGGTGTTTGAATGGGATGACCTTGGCTCGTGGACGGCGCTGGCGCGGCATCTCAGGGCGGACCCGGAAGGGAATTGCGCGGTGGGGGATTTCATCCACGTCGATGCCGCGCGCAATATTATTTTTGACGCACGCACAAAAAACCGGACACCCATTGCGGTGGTGGGCCAGCGCGACACGATTCTTGTGCAAACAGACGACGCCGTTCTGCTGGCGCATAAAAGCCAGGCGCAAAAGGTCAAAGAAATGGTCAAGAAGCTGGCTGAAATGAAGGAATACAAGAAGCTAGTTTAACCACACAGCGCCATCTTGAGCCTGCCGATCAGTTGGTTTGGTCGTAAACTGGTTAAAGAGCGGTTAATTTAGAATAGTTCCATGGCAAGCGTCACCGCATCTGAGGCAAAGACCCGTTTTGGCCAGCTTCTGGGAAAAGTGGTCCAAGGCGAAGAAGTCGTCATTACAAAATATGACAAACCTGTCGCGCGACTCATCCCGGAGGACGGCCGGAGTTTACAAGCCGTCCGGGAAGCCGTTGCGAACCTCCGCGATTTACGTCAGCGCATTGCGGCGCGGCCGGCCGGCAAAGCCCAAAGTTTCATTTGACGACTTTAAATCGCCGGTTGAAAAAGGGCGCAAGTGAGCCAGGCCGCCTGCTGGAAGTCGAAACCGGCTCGTCCGTTACTCGCGCACGTTAAGCCAACGTCTGAC
>DATAXU010000206.1:0-12880 GCA_036272955.1 Verrucomicrobiia bacterium | reverse complement strand
TCGAGAACATCGCGGTCAAAGGCCAATTGCCTTGAGCGCGCCGGGGACAAACCGGGGGCGTGGAGCGCATTGTCGAGAAGGAGGGCCGCGCCCTTGAAATCACCGCGATCGGTAAGTTGATCGGCTTCGCTCAGAACGTCCTGGGCGCAGACAGCCACGCAACCGACGAAAAACGCGACCAGGATAGGCTTTGAATATCGCACGCAGAACAGCGTAACGCGAAAGCGGGGATTTTCGAGAACAATCCGTCAGTCCTCGGCGAAGAGGTATTCCAAATCGCCCTGGGACAGATTTCGCGCAAAACCTTGCTCACCCAAAACGTCGGCGATGGTCTGAGCCTTGCGCTGTTGAAGCTCCCAGATTTTTTCCTCGACGGTGCCGGGCGCGATCAACCGGTAGGCGTTGACGGTGAGCGTCTGGCCGATCCGGTGGGAGCGGTCAATGGCCTGGGCTTCCACGGCGGGATTCCACCAAGGGTCGTACAGGATGACATTGCTGGCGGTGGTGAGGTTCAAACCCGTCCCGGCGGCGCGCAAGCTCAGCAGGAAAACGCCGGCATTGGGGTCCTCCTGGAATGCGTGCATGACCTCCTGCCGGTCCTTGGTTTCGCCGGTCAAAATGTGCGTGGGAATCTGAAGGGCGGCGCACTCTTTTTCGAGGATGCGCAACATTTGAACAAATTGGCTGAACAAAAGGACCTTTTGGTTTTCCGCCAGCAGCGGCTCCAACAACTCGAACAAGGTCTCTGTTTTGCCGGAGGCGGCGTCGCTTCCGACCAATGCGGGATGGCAGCAAATCTGGCGCAAGCGCGTGAGAGCGGCCAGGACGTGAATGGTGCTCGCCTTGACGCCGCGTTCGGCGACGGCCTCCATGACTTGCTCGCGGCTGCGGCGCAATTCGGCCAGGTAAAGCTTGCGTTGTGGCTCGCCCAGCACGCAATCGCGGCGTTGCTCAATGCGTTCGGGCAAATCGCGCGCGACCTCGCGTTTGAGGCGGCGCAGCATGAGAGGACGCATTTTGGCGGAGAGACGGCGGCGGGCGATGCGTTGTTCGTCCTCGGCATTTTCGCCGCGCATTTCGTATTTTTCGCGAAATTTCTGCTGCGAACCGAGGTAACTGGGCTGGACAAAATCGATGATGCTCCAGAGGTCCAGCAAGCGATTCTCCAAGGGCGTGCCGGTCAAAGCCAAGTGCTGTTCGGCTTTCAATTGCTTGACCGAAATAGTGATCTGGGCATCGGGATTCTTGATGAACTGGGCCTCATCCAGGATGACGACGCGGAAGGAAAACCGCTGCAACGCTTCGAGATCGCGGCGCAGCAAAGCGTAGTTCGTGACGATCAAATCGTGTTCGGGAATCTGTTTTCGCAAATTGTGCCGCGCGGCGCCACTCTCCAAAACGAGGACTTTGAGGGCGGGCGTGAAACGGCTGGCTTCGCGACGCCAATTGTGGAGGACCGATGCGGGGCAGATCACCAGGGCCGGTGCGCTTTGCGGATTGTTGGCCTTGGACCACGCGAGCCATGCGAGGGTTTGCAACGTTTTTCCCAGACCCATGTCGTCCGCGAGAATTCCGCCGAGGTTGTGGCGTGTCAAATGGCAGAGGAAATTGAAACCAGACTGCTGGTAGGGACGCAATTCAGCGTCGATGCCGGGGGGCAAAGGAGTTGGCGGGATGCCGCTGAATTCCTTGAGATGCTTGCGCAACGCCTGGCCTTCCGGCGTGTCGCCGAAGCGCTGCAATTCCGCTTCATCCAAATGCGCGGCATGTTCGAGTCCCAGCCGTTGGGCGACCGGCACAAGGCCATCGACACCGAGGTTGG
This sequence comes from Verrucomicrobiia bacterium, assembly GCA_036272955.1. GTDB lineage: Bacteria > Verrucomicrobiota > Verrucomicrobiia > Limisphaerales > Palsa-1400 > DATAUD01. The sequence goes on along the minus strand of DATAXU010000206.1, from coordinate 11,058 downwards.
CAAAAGTTTCGTGCGCGTCCTGCACGGCGTCGGCGTCCAGTTGCATCCAGCCGGCGTCGGGCAATTTGACGAAGCGGCCCGTGGCGGATTGAAGGCGGAGCAAATCGGCGGGGGTGAGCTTGATGCCCTCGGCTTCCCATTCGGCGGAAATCGCAAACCAATCGATGCCGCTGCCTTTGATCGCCAGGCGCGGGCGCAACGGACGAGCGGCCAGGAAAAGGCGTTGAAAAGCGACATTGCCAAGATATTCTGCATCGTCCGGGCGGCCGGGCCAGGCGGCGGCGAGTTGCACGAGAAAATTATCATTTGCGTCGCCCATCCAAAGCCCGGGCTCCGGCGTAAACCAATCGAGTTGGCAAAGCCATTGAATCGCTTTTTCGAGGCGCGGATCATCCAGGATCGCGGGTTTTCCGGCCAACTCGACGCGCGGTTCGTCGGCTTCCCATTCCTGACCGCTCCAATGCCATGACGTGTCGTCCTTTTCGCTTCGCGCCAGCAACCGCAGGCGAACCAGGTCATCGACTAATTCAAAAGTGAATCGGGCCTTGGCGGTGTGGACGGTGCATAGCTGCTCCCAATCGACCTCGGCGGAAGTCTGCGTCTTGCGCAATTTGGTGAGCAAACGGTGGCTCAATTTACTTACGGGAAGGGCCTGCTTCTGCGCCCATGAGTTCAACAAAGCGTCCGGTGGCGCGGTGCGCAGGAGGTAAAAAGTATTGTCCACGAGCGCGATGGACGGACGGCCCGCGAAAAATCGCACGGCGCTCAACGGATGGCGGCGGCCATCGGGCACGATGAGGTTTTGCGTGAAGGAGAGTTCGCCATTGATCTTGTCGAGGTGCGGCTCCAATTGCGCGAGGTCGCCATGAAAGGCAAGCGGCTGGCTGACGCCTTCCATCGAGAGGCGGCCCTTGTCGCCCCAGCGCACCAGCCATTGGAGCAGTTCAATGCCGCTCAACACGAGGTTTTCCCACAAGCCTTCCGGGTCGGGATGCGTTTCCGAGAGCCATTGAATGAATTCCCAGTCGTCAAAAGAGAAAAGCTCCTCTTCGTGCGAGGTGCGTGTTGTCAACTCAACGATTTCGGTGAGGGTTTTGACTTTCTCGCCGGTGCGGTGGCGAGAGAGAAGAAAAGTGACCGAAAGGCCAAACAACGCGGAGTCGTCGGAAATTGGTTTGGCGTCACAAGCGATGCGCAGGGCGGCCCTGGGCTGGTCCAAATGAGCGGCGGTAGAGGGAAAAAGCCAGTGTTCGAGTTGCTGGACAAATTTCTGCTCCTTTTCCGCCTGCTCGATTTCGACGAAGCGCTGGATATCGGCGTGGGGCTGGAGTTCTGTGGGAACGGGGCGATTGAAGCGCATGAAGAGGATGGCGGTTTCTTCAAGGCGCTTTTTCCCGCGGGCGGAAACGAGGCGAGGCCACCATTCGTCCGTGGCGAAATCCTTGCGGGAAAGGGAGAGCTTCTCGAAGTAATCCTCCAAAAGGAGCCATGCGCGCTGGGGGTCGCCGCATTCGGCAAAGATATTGAGGATTTCAGCGCGTTCGGCGACGGCGGCTTTGGAGTCGGCCAATTCGCGGCGAAGCTCGGCCTGGGAGCCATAAGCCTTTGCCAGCACCGTATGATGGGCATCATACTTTGTGCCATTGCTCAACACCGTAGTGCCGCTGGTTTTTCGCGAGGTCTTAGCCATGCTATATCCGGGCGTTTATCACGACACAATCCCGTGCCTTCAGTCAACAGAAAATCTCCTTTTTTTTGTAGCAGAAGAGAGGGAATACACTTGTTTCACCCTCAGGTTTTCCGGTAATCTCCACCTCAGCAAAAGCTTATGAAGTTCAAAAGCATTCAGGCCGTATTTCTCAGTATTGCTCTCGGATCCGTGGCGTCCGCCCAGGACGAGGGCATCAGTTTGTTCTTGTACACTCGTGGAGGCGGCCCGCCTTCCCCATTTAGTTCGGGAAGCGCTCCGCCTGTACCAAGTTTTTCAGGTTTGGATGGGTTTAGCCTAATTGTCTCGACGCCTACGCCGCAGTACACCATTTCAACCGCGAGTGATCCCACCGCTGGGGGCACCACCAAAGGCGGCGGCACGACCAACGACGGCGCGTCGGTAACAGTTAAAGCCACGCCTGCGAAAGGATATAGTTTTGTCAACTGGACGGTTAACGGAGCCTTTGCCAGCACGAACAATCCGTGGAAATTGGACCCGGACGTCAGCGAAACCGTGGCCGCCAATTTCGGCTTTGCGGTCACCGGCACGGTGTCTCCCGCCGGCACCGGGACGATCAGCGGCAAAGGCATTTACACTCCCGGAAGTCTGACGACTCTGACGGCCGTTCCTGATCCGTGTTTTGAATTTTCCAAATGGATGGTGAACGGCAAGAAGGTCACGGCAAATCCCTACATTTTCACGGTCACGAACAACGTATCGTTTGTCGCTGACTTTACCCAGATTCAATACACAGTGACGACCGTTACTTCCGGCACCAACGAAGGTACCATCAGTGGCGCGGGCCTTAAAGAATGCGGCGCAAAAGTGACGCTTACCGCGACGCCGAAAGCCGGTTTTAAATTTGTGGAGTGGATCGACCTGGGCAGTACCGAGCCAGTCTTCACGAACAAAGCCACTTTTAGTTTCGACATCGACTCCGACCGGAGTTTCCAGGCGATTTTCAAGGACATCAAGCCTCCAACGCTCACCGTCTCCAGCCCGACCCCGGGCGAGACGGTTGCAAAACCGACGCTGACGATTTCCGGGACGGCCACGGACAATGTCGCGGTCAAATACGTGGCCTATTCATTGAACGGGGGGGACTGGGTTCAATTGCCCGCGGGCGCGAAAGGAGTTTGGTCGAACAACGTCATCTTGAAGGCCGATTCGGCGAATTCGTTGTGGGTGTTTGCGTCGGATACCGGCGGAAATCTGACCGGGACGAACAAACTTACCATTCACTGCACCGCCGCCGGTTACGCTCCCGCCTCCCTTTCCGGCATGGTTGGGAAAGTGAGCCTGGCCGGGCAATCGCCGTTCGAAATCAGTTTCGGCGCGAATACGTTTGCTCAAAGTGAATATGGCACGAACCAGGGCAGCGGAGTTGGTCTTTATACTTATATGCTGACCAATGCGAACGTGGCGAACCTGAATCTTGACTTCACCGCGCCGGCCGGAAAGATTGGCGACGGAGGCGCGATCACATTCACGTTTGTCGATCCGTTTACGGCGGAGGTTGCCGATTCCGATAACGATACCGGGACGATTATTTTCTCCAGCACGCAAGACCTGGCGCCGGCATCGCTGGCCGGCTTGACAACGGTTTTCACGAGCGGCAGCCAGCCGGGTTATTCAGACACGAATGAATTTCTCAAAGGTGGGTTCTCGGCGGCGGACAGCACCAGCAACGTGTACTCTGGAACTTACTCATTTACCCAATTCAGCCCTGTGGCAGTCCTGGTGCAGCAAACCATCACCGAGCCGTTGGGTTATCTCGGAGCGTCCAACATCATCCTGATGACCTACGGCGGCACCGTAGGATCCAATAACTACGCCTACACCGGATATGCGAGTTCAGGGTCGCCCGAAATGGAATCCGGGACATTTGAAAATAGCGGAAAGCTCGCCACCAATGGGTTCGCGCCCGCATCGCTGGCTGGTTTGGAATGGCGCATCACACCGACGGGCCGGCCGGCCTACACCGTGAGCTTTGGCACGGAGACATTTGGCACGACATCCGGGAACACAAATTATTACGGCGTGGCCAGCTATACCTACACACTTCTTGGACCAAACACGGCAAGCCTGAGTTGGACCTACCTGGCGCCATACGATCAGCTTTCCGGCTTTACGCCATCGGCGGCCACGGTGACATTCACCAAGGCAGGTTCCGCATTATTTTCCAATAACGACGTAACGGAAACCGGGAACGTGACCTCCTCCGCGGCGCCGACCACCGTGCCTGTTACTTTCGCGGGGAAGACACTTACCGCGAGCTTCGTCAAAAGAGGCGTGACGGAGTCGGGCGTGATCGCTTTCAGTAACGGGAAATTTACGGCCGACAATACGCCGTCGGGGCCGGGTAGTTTTGGTCCATACACCTTTACGCCAATCAGCCAGAACATAGCGCTTGTGCAATTGACTTACGAGGATGCCGCGGACGCGGGCCTTGTGGAATATCTCGAACTGACTTTTACGACTCCCACATCAGGAACGTTCGTCGCGTTGCACCAGCAGAACTCGGAAACGTCGCTTCTTAGCGGGACGTTTAGCTATTGACCGAATCACGCTTCGAGCCATAACCGGAGGGTTTTCAAATCCCTGCGGTAAGCATTTTCGAGCGCGGCCTTGTCCTTGACGCCCTCCATGTATTCGACGTGGAGGCAAATCGTCCCGTCGAATCCGCTTTCGCGCAACATCGAAAAAAACTTCGGACCCACCCTGCCCTCTCCAAGCGGGACGTCCTTCACATCGGCGTTATTCCAGACAAAATCCTTCACATAAATCGCCGCCAGGTGCGACTGCACCAATTTGAATTGAACCGGCCAGCACAAACCGCCCTCGACCATCGCGTGGTGAATATCGAATGCAATTCCCATCGTTCGCGGATCAAAGTCAGCGAGCAGCCTATACATGTCCCAGACAGGCGCCCCCACCGTGTCCGCGCCGGAATGGTTTTGGTAAATGGCCGTCATTCCCAGTTCGCGCGTCAAATCCGCCAGGGCGGGAAGCTTGGCGGCGAACGCGTCCAATTGCGGTAGGATGGGTTTGCTTAAATCGTATCGAAACCATGCCATCCGATACCGGCGAATCCCCAGCTTCGCGGCCGTTCGCAAAACGAGTTCGGCATTCGGCTGATCCACCGCGTTGATGTCCGTGGCGATGATGGTGATTTCCAGCCCACGTTTTGCCAGCGCATCCCGCAAGCGCGGCAGGCGCTCGGCCACTTTCGCGGGCCAGACCCGTCCTCCTGCGCGGACAAGCGCTTCGACCCCGCTGAAACCGAGCGCGCCCAACATTTCGGCCAGCTCTGTGTCATTAAGAAATTGAAGGGGCTTCTCGAATGCGCAAATCCGTTTTACCGCAGGCGCGGCCTGCAATTGCGCGGCGGCACAGAGAAGCCCGGCGGAGGTTCCGGCCACAAATGCGCGGCGGGTCATGGAAGTTTCCATGGGCGAAGTATAAATCAGGCCGTCCGGCAGCGCAGCAGGATTCCGGCATAGTACGCCACGTAATAACCAGCCAACAATCCGAAGACAAAGAAAGTGAGCGGGCTTAGCATCATCCGCGGATCGCGCGGCGCCTGGGAGGCGGTCGCGCCGGCGACGGCACTGATGCGATAAAACAGCCTGAAAATGAACAAGAGCGAAATGGTGGCGCCGACGTAGAGATTTGGGGTGTAAAAACGGCCTTCCGGGAGCGTCTCGTAACGTGTCAAACGCAATCCAAGAAGAGCGACCAGAACGCCCAGAACAAGCCCGCCTCCCAAACCCGCCAGCGTAATCGGACGAAACAACCCGAGCAAGGCGATCAACAGGCAAAGAACACTATAAAGGACAATCCGTGCAGTCAGCCTTTTCGTGCGCACCGGCTGTCTTCCGATGCTCCGGCGGACGCGCTGAACGACCCTCCATGCAATAAAGGCCATTATCAAATACGGGACGAAACGATTTGAACCAGGCGGCATGGCGCGCTACGCAAACAAAAAAAGCCCATCCCGTCAAGAAAATCCCCGTTGCCCGCATAAAGCTCTGTCTTGTTCCACCGGTTCATGTTAGATAGGAGCATCGATAAATTTTATGACCGGCCGAAATATAGCAGTGATCCTTGCCGCCTCGCTTCTCGCCACAGCCATAGCGCGAGAGGGACGCGCCGATGTCAATTACGAGGGCGAAATGCCGACGGACGCCCACCATCTTAAAATCGGGGATGCGGCGCCGGATTTTTCGTTGTTGGGAGTCGATGGGAAAACTTACAGCCTGGCCGATTTTAAGAGCGCCAAGGTGCTGATGATCGTTTTCCTTTCCAACCACTGCCCTTACTCGCACGCGGCGGAAACCCGTATTTTGCCACTGGCGGCCCGGATGAAAAGCCGCGGGCTGGCGGTCGTGGCGATCAATCCAAACCACCCGGATGCCCTGCGCATCGACGAACTGGGCTTCAGCAAATACACGGACAGTTACGAGGACATGAAGAAGTATGCCAAAGAGCAGCACTTCACTTTTCCTTACCTTTACGACGGCGCGACCCAGTCAACCGCCAAAGCCTATGGGTGCCTGGCCACGCCCCATGTTTTTATTTTCGATCAGGCGCGCCAATTGCGCTACAGCGGGCGATTCGACAATTCCCGCTACCCCGACCCCAAAACCGTGACCTCTCCGGATGCCAGCAATGCCATCGAGTCGATTCTGGCGGGCCGCCCTGTCCCGGTGGAATTGACACGCGTCCTCGGTTGCTCCACCAAGTGGTTGTCCAAGACCAATGAAGTCGCGGAATTCGACGCCGACTGGAAAGCCGCGCCAGTGTCCGTGGAATCGATCGATACCAACGGCGTTGCCGACTTGGTGCGCAATAACACACGCAATTATCGGTTGATCAATATATGGGCGACTTGGTGCGGGCCTTGCGTGAAGGAATTTCCGGGATTCGTCTCGCTCTCGCGGCGCATGAGCGATCGGGCTTTCGAACTTATCACCATCAGCATCGATAGTCCCGAAGACCGGCCCAATGTGCAAAAATTCCTAAAGGCACAACATGCCGCCGTTCCCAAGAGCGTTTTGAGGATGTTGAAAAAGGAAGGCCGAACGACGGACAATTACCACTTCACCGGCGCTTCCACCGACGGATTGGCGCAGGCGCTGGACCAGTCCTGGCCCGGGCCGGTGCCCTACACGATCCTTATCGCGCCGGGCGGGAAAATAGTGTTCCGACACTCGGGAGAGATCGATACGGCAAAACTGCGGGCCATGGTCATCGACCAATTAGGCCCATATTACTGAAGGTGTAATTCCATGATGAAGCAAATTATTTGCGTCTGTCTCTTTGCTCTGGGGGGCATCGCGGGCGCCCGTGGAGAATCGACCAACCACATCACCATTAAAGCACTGCGGTCACTGCGTTTGCCGGATGTCATTTTGGAGTCCGCAAAACCGGTCCCGCCAAACCTTGAGAAAGACCCACACGCGGCGCCCTATGTGGCAGTCAAAGGGGTGATCGGCGGCGACATTCGATTTGAATTGCTGCTGCCGGATTCATGGAACGGCCGATTCGTCATGGGCGGCGGCGGCGGGTTCGTCGGCAGTGTGCAAAACAGCGCGCGGGATTCTGTCAACCGCGGTTACGCGACGGTCGGCACAGATACAGGGCACGAATGGCCGCTCAATTACATGGCAGGGTGGGCTTACGACAATTTGGAAGCGAAGGTCAACTTTGGTTATCTCGCGGTGCATCGAACGGCTGAGGTGGCCAAGGCACTCATCCGCAGTTACTACGGATCGGACGCGGCTTACAGCTACTTCAGCGGATGCTCCCGCGGCGGAGGACAGGCGATGATGGAAGCGCAGCGTTATCCCGGGGATTTCGACGGGATCGTGGCCGGCGCGCCGGCGTTTGATTGGACGGGCCTGGCCGCGAACGCCGTGGCGATACAACAGGTGCTTTACCCGGACCCCGGCCATCTTGATAAAACGGTGCTCGACAAAGACGCTCTCGCCAAACTTAAACAGGGCATTCTCGACCAGTGCGACGCTCAGGACGGACTCAAGGACGGAATCGTGCAAGACCCGCCTTCAACGCATTTCGACTTGTCCAAAGTGCCGGGATTGACGGACGAACAACGCAAAGCCATCGAAGCCGTTTACGGAGGCGTCCATAATCAGAACGGGGAAATCTATCCGGGATACACGGCGGGAGCCGAATGCGATGCCAACCAGTGGCTTGCGTGGATCATCGGGCCGGCGCCTTTCCTCGCCGAACACTCGCCAGATCTTATGTTCGCCTTCGGCACACAGATCTTCAAATACCTCATTTTCAACACGCCCGATTGGAATTATGCGACGTACAGTTTTACAAATTTTGCCAATGACAGCCGGTTAGGCGCGTCTTACCTCAACGCCACCAATATTGATTTGAGCGGGCTTCAAAAGCGAAATGGCAAACTGATTATCTGGCACGGCTGGGCCGATCCGGCGCTGCCGCCGCAAGCGACTGTCAATTATTACCGGAAGCTGCGAGCGCACGATCCCAATGCGGCCGCGTATTGCCGGTTATTCATGGTGCCGGGCTGTTACCATTGCGGGGGCGGTCCGGGCGCGGCGGACGTGGATTGGCTTGCGGTGATTGCGGATTGGGTCGAACACGGCGCGGCGCCGGATAAAGTCATCGCCACCAAACGCAACGATGGGAAAATCACGATGGCGAGGCCGCTGTACAGTTATCCCACGACGGTCATTTACAATGGAACGGGCGATCCCGCCAGCGCGGATAGTTTTGTGCCGAAACCGGTGGCCGAAACATCGGCCCACGAATTCAACGTCATCGCCTTTTACACGGGAAAAAACGACCTGGCGCACATCAGTTTCGTCAACGAGGCGAACAAATGGTTTCCGCAAATGGCGGCCCAATATCGTTTCAATTACGAAGCGACCACGAATTGGAACGATTTGAACCAGGACTTCCTTTCCAAGTACCAGGTCGTGCTTTTTTTGGATACCCGCCCGAACGTTCCAGCCCAACGCGATGCGTTCCAAAAATACATGGAAAACGGCGGCGCTTGGATGGGATTTCACTTTGCCGCCTTCGCGCTCACTCCTTCGGATGTTCCGGAGGATTGGGACTGGTATCACAATGAATTTTTGGGGTCCGGCGAATACCTTGGCAACACATGGCGGCCGACCTCAGCGATGTTGCGCGTTGAAGACGCCAATCATCCAGCCATCATGGGTTTGCCGGAATCTTTCAAGTCCGCGCCCAATGAATGGTATCGCTGGAAAAATGATTTGCGGACGAACGCGGACATCAAAATTCTATTGTCAATAGATCCAAGCAGTTTTCCACTCGGAACAGGTCCCAAACAATTTGAAATATGGCACGACGGCTATTATCCCGTCGTCTGGACGAACAAAAAATTCAAAATGATTTATATGAACATGGGACATAACGATATGGACTATGAGCACAAATTTGACAAGACCAACAGAACGTTGTCGTTCACTTTCGATAACGACATTGAAGACCGATTAATTATTGATAGCCTCTTGTGGCTGGGAGGCCGCGCAAAATGAAGGTCACGAGGCCGCTTCCGAATTGCCGCCGGACCGCGTGATTGCCACCATCAGGCCAATCCACGCAATCAGCGCCAGCGTCAATAAATGCACCAGTCCCATTGAGATTCCCGCCAGCCAAAGGCCGAGGCGCCAATTGAGCACGGCCAGTACGACCGCAGTGGCCAGGGTCAAATGAATCACCACCACGCGCAAGGTGCGTTCACCATTTTTTCCGCCCATCGTTACAAAATGCGCCGCGGCAAGGGCAAGCATCGCGGCTGTCAATATGAGGGCGCCCGTGCGATCTCCCGCCCTCCATGCCGTATAGATCACCCAATAGAAATAACCCAGGTAAACGCCGACAATCACAGCAAGCCGCCGGCCCAGGGGAGGAGTCACGGATTCGAATTGCGGCGCCTCCCGGCGGGCGGCAAAGAAACTGCGAAGGGCCATCACGGTCAGCGCGACGACGACCGCCGCGTAAAACCACCAAAAGCCCGCCATCACCAGAAAATCGGTGTGCTCGCTCCATTTGTAGCGATGGCTCAGGGCGCGCACCGCGAGTTGCGCCCCCACGCACCACCCAATAATAAACACCCACAGAGACGTGAAGAACATAGTCTTGACTCGCCGTTCTCGCGGTGTTGGAGTAAAACGGACGATCAAATAATGGGCAAAAATTCCCGAAAAAATCCCAAGCAGCGGCGCAAAAACCGCCATGATGCCCGACTTCGCGCCTGCCGCCCCAACCGCAGCAGCCGCCGCCGGGCCGGAGGCCGCCGGGAGCGCCGCCAGCACCACGCCCGAGAAAGCAGGCCCCGGACGGGTGCGCTCGAGCGCGCCTTCCACAAAACAAATGACCTCCTTGTGCAACAGCTTTCGCCCGCGGGAAAGCCTTTGTTTGACAGTTTCCTCGGTCAATCCCAGCGCCGAAGCGACGTTCGCCACGGATTGGTGCTCACGATAAAAGAGGACCAGCGGTTCCCGGTAAATGGCCGGGATTTGCTCCAGGGAACGCCACAAAATCCCCTGCTCCTCGCGAGAGATCGTCTGTTCGGACGGCAACGCTTCACCAGAGGGAGATTCCACCGCATCGTCCAGCGGGGCGGCATGGCAGGCGGGTTCCCGTCCTTCGCGGCAAAGGCTTTTGCGGGCGCGATTGCGAACGATGCCGCACAGCCAGAAGCGCAGTTTTTCAGGATCCCGCAAATGTCGAAGATGCCTCCACGCCGTGATAAAAGTCTCCTGGGCAACGTCTTCGCTTTGGCCGAGATTGCCGATGAGGCTGTAGGCAATCGAGCAAATCAACGATTGATAGCGCGCGACGATGTGGCTGAAGGCGTCCCGATTGCCCGCCAGCGTCAGCGAAACCAGTTGTGCGTCCGATTGTCCAGTCATTGTAGTCGTCATATACTAATCAAGTGCCCCAAAAAGGCAAAGAGGTGACAAACATGATGAAGTTAGTTTTTGGTTTCCTTTTCCGAATGTTTGTGCCTTTCTGAGCACGCGCCGATATGGAACGATTACCCGGATTCCGCGACTTTTATCCCGAACCACTTCCGCACTCCGATGTTTGGAGCGCCGAAGCGCGGCGCCATATCTTCAACCAGTGGCAGGGGGCGGCGCGGCGCTACGGTTTCCGGGAATACGACGGGCCTCCCCTGGAGCCGCTGGAACTGTACACTCTAAAAAGCGGCGAGGAAATCGTGGGCCAGCTTTATAATTTTATTGACAAGGGCGAACGCCGCGTCGCGCTCCGTCCTGAAATGACCCCCACCCTCGCCCGGATGATCGCCGCGCACG
>DATAXU010000205.1:0-21055 GCA_036272955.1 Verrucomicrobiia bacterium | reverse complement strand
CCACTCTTGCTCGCGGGCTAAAGCAGTTTGATCTGCATTTGTTCTTTTTCCAAACCTTCGGTCAAACCTTCGATGCGGGAGCGGCGGCGTTCGATGATGTGCTTGTCCACTTGCGGATCGTAGGCGACGGGATAGTGGCCGTTGTAGCAGGCCATGCAGAAGGATTCGCGCGGCAGGCCGGTCGCGCGCACCATTCCCTCCTCGGACAAATAGCCGAGGGAATCGGCGTTTAGGTAGCGGCGGATTTCATCAATGCTGTTGTTTGCGGCCATCAATTTGCTGCGGTCCGGGAAATCGATGCCGTAATAGCACGGGTTCATGTGGGGGGGGCAACTGACCAGGACGTGGACCTCTTTGGCGCCAGCCTCCTTTAGATTGTTGACACGGGCTTTGCAGGTGGTGCCACGCACGATTGAGTCATCAATGACAATGACGCGGCGGCCTTTGACCAGTTCGGTAATGAGGTTGAGTTTGACGCGGACGTTGAAATCGCGAATCAATTGCGAGGGCTGAAGAAAGCTGCGGCCGACATAGTGGTTTCGCACGAACGCCATTTCGTAGGAGATGCCCGATTCCATCGAATAGCCGAGCGCGGCGCAATTCCCGCTGTCGGGCACGGGCACGACGACATCCGCCTGCAAGGGATGTTCGCGGGCCAATTCCCGGCCCATCTGAACGCGAACTTTGTAAACGTTGCGATTGGCGATATTGCTGTCCGGCCGGGCGAAATAAACGTATTCGAAAATGCAGAAGGCGCGATCCACATGGGCGGGAAATGCCTGCATCGCGCGAGGGCCGTTTTTGTCGATGATGACGATTTCGCCCGGCTCAATTTCGCGCTCGAATTTGGCGGAGATGAGGTCGAGGGCGCAACTTTCGCTGGCCAGCACCCAACCGTCGCCAACGCGGCCGAGGCAGAGCGGACGAAAGCCGTAAGGATCACGAATGCCAATCAATTCGTGCTCCGTCATGATCGCGAGCGAATAGGCGCCTTCGAGGCGGCGGACGGTCTGGAGGAGGCTGTTTTCGCTGGTGTCGCCGGAGGGCTGGGAAAGGAGGTGGAGGATGATTTCGCTATCGACGGTGGTGGTGAAAATGGCGCCGCGCTCCTCGAGTTCCTCGCGCAATTTGACGGCATTGGTGAGGTTGCCATTGTGGGCGACGGCGATCTGGCCGCGTTTGCTGTCGCCGACCAGCGGCTGGGCGTTGCGCAAATGCGAGGAGCCGGTGGTGGAATAACGGGTGTGGCCGATGGCCATGTTGCCGGGAAGTTCGGCCAGCACTTTTGCGTTGAAAATCTGGGAGACCAGGCCCATGCGTTTGTGGTCGTAGAACTGGTTGCCTTCGCAGGAGACAATGCCGGCGCTCTCCTGGCCGCGATGTTGCAAGGCGTAAAGCCCGTAATAGGTCAATTCCGCGGCGTTCGGATGGCCAAAGACGCCGAAGACGCCACAATAATGTTTCGGGTAAAGCTGCATCAATCCGCGCCAGCATACGGGCGTTATTCACCGGGCGCAAATGATAAGAACCCGCTTTATAAATCCTGCAACTGGCGGAAGGAAATGACGCGGATGTCCTGTTGCGCAGCCAGATAACCGGCCAATTCGTGGAACGCGGCGATAAAAGGTTCGTCGGGTTTGCCATCACGAAAATATTCCCACCAATGAGTGACCAGGACGGTCAGGGGCTGGTTTTTAAGGCGTTCAATAATCGTGTTGACAATGGTTTGCGGGGGACGGTTGCGCGAAAGAATGCAGCCGGGGTGGGAGAGAAGCCATGCGCCGCCGCGCCGCCAATGGGGCGCTCCGAGCAGTTTTCGCTTCGCATAAGCCGGCCACCAGGAAACGGGAACCCGGCGCCATTCGAACCATCCTGTCGAGATGACACGAAAGCGCCTGGCGGCCTCCGTCATGCTGGGTCGGGAGAATTTGTCGTGCGGGGCGACAAACGTTTCGGGGCGGGGAAAACCGGCTTGCATCAGCGCCTCTGTTCCGCGCTCCAGGCGTTGCGCTGCGTCTTCGCGCGGCAATGCATCGAACTCCATGGGTTGGTGATGGCATCCGTGCTGGACAATGTGATAACCCTGGTTTTCGCGAAGATAACGGACGAGGCGGGAATTGGCACTCATCGGCAGGCTTTGGGCGGTTTCGCCATTGCGCCAATATAGAAATTCTTCGAGAACGCCGGCGGGTGTGCGGGCATCGGTGGAGACCTCCGGGATGGTCGCAAGGTTTACCGGCAAGCCGCGATCCAGGAACGGGCGGTAGAGGCGTTCCAGACAATCCACCGGCGTCAGCGCGTTGGTGTCGTCGTCGCGAAGGATTACGTGTCGCATCGCTTTTCCTCGATCAATTGCTCGTAAAGATTTTTGAGACGGCCGGCGAGTGCGCCCAAACCATATTCCTCGCTGACGCGCGCGCCGCGACCGGCCATGGAGCGCGCCAGGGGGGCATCCGTCAGCGCGACATTGAGGGCGCCGTGGAACTCTTGCGGCTTGTCCAATGAAAAAAGCCACCCGTTCTCACCGTGACGGACCAACGCCGACGGCCCTGAAGTACGGCTGGACAAAACGACGGAGCCGGCAGCCCACGCTTCGAGGACGACGAGACCAAACGTCTCTGAAACGGAGGGGAGCACGACGGCGGACGCTTCCTGGAGCAGCCCGATCAGGCGCGGGTCGTTCGGCGGAAGGCCGCCTGTCATAAGAACGCGATCCCGCAAGCCGAGTTCCTCGATTTTTCGCGCGATCAATTCGCCGTAAGGCTCATCGGTGCAAGCGCCGGCTAGCACGAGAACGGCACGCGGATGTTTCTGGAAAATTGTTTGCGCCTGGTCGAGCAGCCAGTGCTGGTTCTTTATTGGATCAATCCGACCCACGCAGAGCAAGGTCTGGCGACCGAAGATTTCCGGGAACGCCGCGCGCGCTGTTTCGCGATGGTCTTTTCGATATAGTTCCAACGGGACGCCGTGAGGCTGGACAACGACGCGTTTTTCGGGATGATTTTTTCGCAGCAGCGCTGCCTCGTTGCCATTGCAGGTGATGATGGCGTCGGCGTCGCGAAACAAATGGCGGGCGCCGACAAGCCAGCCGAAGAGCCGACCCCATTCCCAGCCGTGGGCGCACGGCGCGTTGAATTCTTCGCGCACCTTGCCCGGCAAATCCAAAACGCCGCCGTGAATGGAAACGACGAACGGGACGCCGCGCCGGCGTGCGACGGTGCGGGCGATGCCCCCGATGCGGCCGAGCACGTGAGAATGAATCACCGCGGCTTTCTCGCGCCAGAGGGACGACGCCAAATCAAACGACATGAGGTTTCCGCCGACGGCGACCAACTGGCGCCTGCGTTGCGGGGAAAGGCCCATCACGGGCACGAAGGCGCGAAAACGTTTGACCGCGCAACCGGAGCGGGTCAAGGGGTCGCCGGGCGGGGCGTTCTCCACGCGCGGACAGTAAGCGACGGTATCGACGCCTTGCTCGCGCAGGCCGGAACAGAGGCGTTCGATGGCGGTTTCCGTGCCGCCCCACTCGGCAGGATTCAATTTGCGGAGGACGTGGACGGTTCTCATGCCGGCGCGCTCTCCATTTCCTCCACACCGGCGGGGGCCGGGTCGGATTCTTCCTCGGCGGATTCCTCGCGCGCTTTCTTTTTCAAATAGTAAAGGCCCGCGAGCGCGCCGAGGAGGACGTGGAAAACATAATAGATGGGCGATTGCCGGAAGACCCATTCGGTCAGACTTTGGAGAAAAATTCCCACAAAGCCGAAAAAGAAACCGACTCCCATGCGGCGGATGGGATCGGCCGTGCGCGGCCAGAGGAAACTGGCGCCCATTTGAAGCCAGCGAAGCCAGAGCCAGACGAAGAAGATCAGTCCCGGTATGCCGAGTTCGCCGGCAGTCAGGGCCGCCAGGCAATGCGCCGGGGCGGCTTGCGCTTCGTCCACATCGTCGCCGGAGGGGATGACGGTGCTCGGTTCCTTGTCGGTGCCACGGTAAGGCACGAAGCGGTAGCCGAGGCGCGGTCCATATTTGCCGCTGGCCCAATACGACCAGTTGTTCAGGCCGACGCCGAGCCATTGCTCATCGACCATCGCTTCGGCCACGCGAATATAATAGCCGCGGCCGAGGTTGTGGTGATGTCCATACTCCTCGGACAACGTGGAGGATTGGAAACGTTCCTTGAGGGAGTTCCACGATTTCGCGGTGATGCCCGCGGCGCCGATGAGAACAATCAAACAGATCGCGATTTTTTTTGGCGTGATTCGATAGGAGGCCGTCGCGAGCGCCGCGCCCGTGAGCACCAGCGCCAGGATGACGACGCCGGCGCGCGAGATTGTCAACACTACGCCGACCGCGGCGAGCGCAACGCCCGCGCCGCAAAGCGCCTTGAGCGTGAACGGAAAGCGGCAGTTGAGGGCGACGGCGAGCACGGGGGCCGTCATGCACATGAAAACGGAGAGGCTGTTGGAATCGTCGATCGTGCCGGGAACGCGGTCGATGCCGTAAATGTAACGCTGTTTGATGGCGAGCAATCCCTCGTAGCAAACCAGCACCGCGAGGGAATAAACGAGCAATCGAAGCTCCCGTTCGCCGCGCAAATAAAACGCGATGGCCAGAAACAGCACGAAGCCGCGCACCATTTTGAACAGCTCGAAATAGCCGAACAAACGAGGTTCGTTTACGGCGACGTTGAAACACGCGTAGAAAAAGAACAGGAGCATCGGGGCCAGCGAAGCCGGCCAAAACCAGCGCGATTGTGCCGAACGCGGCCGCAACAGCGTGCTGACGAGAAGGCTGAACGACATGATGTCGAGGACGGAAACCTCAAAGCCGCGCGAGGTGCCGCGATACCAATCGCGGCTGGCGAAATTGACGTCCCAACGCTCGATCATCGGCCCCATGAAAGCGAGCAGCATGAAGAACAGGTCCCGCACCCGTTTGGAGACGCATGCGGCGATTGTGCCGCCGACGAGCGCCGCCGGAACAACTGTCAAACCAAATAATGCCTTGAAGCCCATATCAAATCGAACGCGGGCCGGGCGGGCTTCAGTAGAAAAAGACGTCGGTTGTGGTCACGCCGGGCCGGCCGGGGCCGACGCTGCGAAAAGTCCGGTGATATTCCGCGCCGTTGTGTTCACGTAATTCCGGATAACGCCACGAATCGTCCACGACGATGATGCCGCCCTTCTTGACGCGTGTTTCCGCTTTCTGAAAACAAATCGGCCGGATGCGGGTCCATTCCTCGCTGCCGTCCACCACGATGACATCGAACCGGTCTTCCGGGATGGCGTGGAGGTATTGGGATTGGTCAAAGCCGGCGGGGTTTTTGAAATCGAACGGGCACAATTTCAACGTGACGTTGCGAATGGATTTTTGTTCGAGGCGCTCGGAAACGAGATTGAACCACTCGGAGTTGTCTTCGATGGAAAAAACGCGGCTGACTCGCCGGGCAAAAAAAAGAGTCGAGCCGCCGGATCCGTATTCGCAAACCGTCATGTGCGGCTCCAGAAAATCTTCGAGGAAATCAATTGCCGCATAGGAAAACCACGGTAATTCGAGGTCTGCGGGGGTTTTGCGGCTGATCACGTTGTGGGCGAGTGTCCGCGGCATGTATTGCGGGTGGAGGCAAAGGTCTGCGACAACCCGTCCAATTTTTTGAGGAATTGTTCCTTGCATAATAATTTTCGTTTGAGTGCGTCCGAAGTGACCGCTTCGTGTGTTTGATCTTAGAAGCGGAGTGGGAAAAAATTATGGGCAAATACCCGCATTGCGAGGAATGGCACACGGTAGGCGCCATAGGTTTTTTCGCCTACGGTAATCCCCCCATTCCGTCAGGGGAGCCGCTTGATAGAGTCGAAGCTCTGGCGTTTTACGCCGGTCCTTTAATGTATTTCAGGACAGATGATTTTTAATACTTTTGCCTATTTCATTTTGTTCCTCGTGCCTGCCGCAATCCTGTTTCGGCATGTGCGGACCGCGCTTCAACCATGGGTCTGCTTGCTGTTCGGCGCCGGCTTCTTCGTTTTCTTTTCGATCAAGCAGGCCGGAGGCGCGGCGGGGGCGGTCTGCCTGCTTATTTTTATTTGGGAAGCGATCTTCAGCCGGTTTTACAAAAAAGGGTCGTGGCTCTGCTTTGTGGGGATCGCGCAGACGATTTTGTTCCTGGTGGTTTTCAAATATTGGAACTTTTTGACGGGCCTGGTTTTGGGGCCCAAAAATAATGTGCTCTTCTGGCCGGGCGCTTTTCTGCCCCTGGGAATTTCTTTTTTTACGTTTGAATTCATTCATTATGCGGTGGATCGCTACCGGGGAACCGCGCCGGCGGGAAAATTCGGCGAATATATGTCGTTCATCCTGTTTTTCCCAACGATGGTCGCCGGGCCGATCAAACGTTATCAGGACTTTCTCCCCGCCCTGCGGGAACCGAGCCTCGAATGGGCGGCGGACTGGGAAATCGGAACGACGCGCGTTCTCGCGGGCCTGGCAAAAAAATTTGCGCTCGCCGATTTTCTGACGGCGTTCACGAACCACTTGAATCGAAACGATATCGCTTCGGCGCAACGGTGGGTCCTTCCGATTTGGTTGCTGGCTTACGGGATGAAAATCTATTTTGATTTTTCGGCGTATTCGGACATCGCGATTGGTTCAGCAAGGTTGTTCGGCATTCGCGTCAAGGAGAATTTCGACTGGCCGTACATTCGCACGAACATTTCGGATTTTTGGAAGCACTGGCACATGTCGCTCTACCGGTGGCTGGTGGACTACATCTTCATTCCGCTGGGGGGATCGCGCTGCCGGCCGCCGCGAGTGATCGTCAATCTTTTGCTGACGATGATGTTGAGCGGCCTCTGGCATGGGGCGGGATTGAATTTTATTGCCTGGGGTCTTTGGCACGGGCTGTTGCTGAGCGTTCGCTGGATTTGGGTGCGACTGCGGGCGGCGGCGCGGATTCCCGACACGGGTTTGGCAGGGGCCGTGGGCGCATGGACGATCACTTTTATCACGGTCAATTTAGGCTGGGCATTTTTTTGCATGAACCTTCCAACAGCGATGTTTTTCCTGAAACGGCTTTTTATTGGATGACCTATGAACCCGACTGAAACGAAATCTGAATTTGAGCGCCTGGACGCCATTCCGCAACCGAGACCGGCTCAAAAACTCCTGAAGGCCGGCTGGTGGCTGATCGACTCTCTGGACTACCTCGGTGGCAGTCGCGACACTCCGCCGACGGGGTTTCCGTTCCGGGGCAACATTTGGCGCGGGCTTTGGTGGGGGCTTCTCATCGGCATCATTTTATTGTTTTGCGGCCAGACGTCCAAATTCATCTATATTGACTTTTAAATATGATGGCCCGGCGTTTCATAATTCCTTTTTGCGTCGCGCTGACAATTCTCGTCGGCTATAACGCCGCGATTTTTGTCAGCAGCAAAAAGACGCAGCGCCAGCATATGCTCGCTCTCCTCAATCAAATCCCACCGGTGACGCAGTGCCTGTTTCTGGGCAATTCCCTCGTGGAAGCCGGCTGCGACGCCAATGCTTTTGATTCCGCGTGGCCGGGCGAAACTCAACCGCACGCCTTAAACATCGGGTTGGGTGCGACAAGCCCCGTGGAACATTACTTGATTCTCAAGCAGGCATTGGAGCGGGCGCCGCACGTCAAATTTCTCGTTTACGGATTTTTTGACGATCAACTGGAGTCCGCCAGCAGCGGAACCTGGGACGAACTTATCGGAAATCGCGCGTTCTCGTATTATTTTCCGCAAGAGGCCGCCTCATTTTACACGCCGGGGTCTGAGGTGGAAAAGCTGAAGCTTGAAATGATCAGCCGCGTCCCGATGCTCTCGGAGCGCTCATCGATCTGGGACAAGGTGGAGATGCTTCGCCGGCGCGTCGATGAAATTGGAATGCCGAAACACAAAACAAACCGTTATGGGCGCGTCTCGGATTTCTCGGCGCTTGAGGCCGCTGACGTTCCGTCGTTTATCAACCGGTGCAATTCCGCAATTCACGACGGAGACTCATTTTCACCGCCGATCCAGGGTATTCTTGATCTTGCCGCGCAACACGACGTGACGGTTTTTCTTGTTGAGATGCCCATATCGCCCTCTCATAGGAAAACGTTCTATTCACTGCCGGTTTGGGCCGAGATGCGTGAGCATTTGAAAACAATCGCGGCGAAGGAACACGCCGTTCTGATAACGGCGAGCGATTGGGTGCCGGACGGCGATGACTTTGACGATGCCGTCCATCTTAATTCTGCGGGGGCGAAAACCTTCAGCCGGCAACTTGCCTTGACCCTCGCCCGGATGACTTCACACCAGCCGAATGACACAATTGCAAGAAGCCACGCTGCGAAGCCTCAATTAATGGCGGCGGCAAAACTAAAGTAAGTTTTCTTATTTCGACGCCACCGGCGCCAATCCCTGGCGTTCGGCCTGGGGCCAATAATCGGTGCAGCCCGACTTGAGCGCTTCATACGCAAAGAAGCCGGAGATCACCGCGACAAACCATTTCGCGGCGGCGGCGGGAAAACAGACCACGCGCTGGGCGAGATTCAATTTTCGCAGGCGCTGAAAACTAATTCCCATCATCCCCGGATACAACCGCCAGCGCGAGCGCGTCCCCTGAAGGTGTTCGTGGATGAGCCGCTTGAGCCAGGCGGGGTCGGAATGATCGTTCCCGGCGAGGGTCTCCCCGGCGTGTTCGCGTTCGGAAATCGGCCTGGCCCGCAAATACTTGTCAATCACAATATGCACGATGGTCTGCCCGATGATCTGGCGTTTTTGGTTCCGAATAATCGCCCGCGGCGAAATATAGGACTCGAATGTGTGCTCGGCCCCTTCGGCAAGGCGGATCCGCCCGACCACCGGGGGTCGCGTGAGAAAATCCGTGCAAACCAGCGTTTTGATGAAGCCGTCCTCACACGCGGCGAGGTCCCTGGGCAGGTAAATATTGCGGGCGATGTTGGCGCGAATGCAATAAAGCTGGCCGCACAGTTGCGCGTCCGCCGAGGAGGTCAGCCGCGCCGCCGCCAGCGCGAGGCGGTCCCAGAGGGACTTGCGCTGCTTGAACAAAATGTCCTTGCACGGGCGGTCCACGGCGACGCTGGCCTCGGGATCTTTCTCCAGCGCGGAAAACATGGCCCACAACGATTCCGGCCGGTGAATCAGAATGTCCGCGTC
Organism: Verrucomicrobiia bacterium; assembly: GCA_036272955.1. Taxonomy (GTDB): domain Bacteria; phylum Verrucomicrobiota; class Verrucomicrobiia; order Limisphaerales; family Palsa-1400; genus DATAUD01. The sequence continues at coordinate 11,876 of DATAXU010000205.1, read as the reverse complement.
CATCATGAAAAGATATTGCGCCTGGCGGTCGGAAATCGAATGGACGAATTGGTTCCATGCATTGACCTTTCCGCGCTCGGCCAAGTTGACGACGCGGGCGGTGAAGGCATTTTGGTAGCGATGAGTGCGAGTGCGCTCGGAGAAAATCTCCGTGGCGACTTCCACGGTGTGGTCCGTGCAGCCGTTGGCGACGCAAACAATTTCGCATTTCCAGTGGCGCAGGGCGAATTTGCGAAACAGGGTTTGTTGGAAGATGGAATCGAGCGAAGCCCGGAGCGCTTTCTCCTCGTTCCACGCGATGATTCCGATGGAAAGTTTTATTGGCGCGGTCTGCATAACGCCACCGACATTAGGTCGCGGCGCGGCTCGGAGGTAGTGGGGAAAGACCTAAGTAGGTATGGAAGAACACCCCATCTGCTTAATTCTGGCTGACGCGGTAGAAGCGTTGCGGATCGGCGGGCGAGGAGTCGGTGAGGGTCATCATGCCGCCCGTCCCGGGTGTAGGAGTCAGCGCGGACCACGCGTCGTCAAGCGTGGTCTTGTATTGGAGCGTGTAGGTGACGCCGTTTTGGGAGTTGAATGAAACGGTGAAATTGTTGCCGGCCCAGGCGGGGTTCAAAAGCATCAGTCCTGAAAACGAGGTCGTTCCAACCAGCGCGGCGCTGTAACTCCATCCGGCGGCGATTGCCCGCACACCCGTGAGGCCGGAAGGCACGATGGATTCGCCGGATTGGTCGGCGCCCCACGCCACGACTGTGCCGTTGCCGAGCAACGCCAGACTGTGAAATTCGCCAGCGGCGATCGCGACGACGTTGCTAAGCCCGGCCGGCATGGCGGGGTAGTATCCCCAGGCGGTCACAGTCCCGTTGGAATTGAGGGCGAGCACATACTCGGTATTGGCGGCTAGGGCCGTGACGCCTTGTAAGCCGGGAGGGACGTTGGTCTGGCCGGCATCGTCGATTCCCCACGCCACCACCGAGCCGTTGGGCATGAGCGCAAGACTTAAATTGCCAGCGGCCAGGATCGATTTGGGATTTTGCGCGGCGGGGGGAATATTAGTTTGACACCAGGCATCGGATCCCCACGCGATTAAAGCGCCGTTTGCCTGGAGCGCCAGCGCGTGAGCGTGCCCGGCGGAAATGGCGACGACGTTCGTCAAGGCGGGGGGGATGTCGCCCTGGCCGCAGTCATCGGTCCCCCAGGCGGTGACCGTTCCATTGCTGCTGAGGGCAAGACTGAAAAAATCGCCGGCGGCTATGGCTTGAATATTGGAAAGTCCATTCGGGACATTGCATTCGCCGTCGATGTTCCAACCCCACGCGACCACCGTGCCGTCGCTTTTCAACGCGAGCGTGTGATCGACGGACGTGGAGATGGCGGTGATGTTGGCAAGAGCTGGAAAAGCGTTAGTCTGTCCGGTTCCCCAATTGGTGACGCTGCCGGTCACTGCATCGGCGCTGGGAGAAATCAGGATTGCCAGGACCGCAGCGGCGCTGAAAGACATGGACGAGATCGTTAGTTTCATAAATGGAATGTTCTTTAAAACCTTTCGGCCAATCCAACAAGAGGGGTGAAAACCTCGGTAGGCGGCGGTCTAATGATTTTGAGATAAACACCCTATGGCGGGGCGGTCCGGTCCGCGTATTGTCACTGAACATGAAAACCGCAAAGTTACTGTGTTTGATAGCGATAGGGACCGCTCTCGCATTAGCAGCGCCGCGCGCCACTGCGCAACAGCTTAATTACACCGAATATCAATGGATATTTCATGGAATGGAATATGAAACCAATGGCACCGGAAATATCGTGGGGACTCCGATAACGGACCAGACCCTGCTCGCTGATCGCGCTTCGGAAGGCGGAATCACCGACTTGAGCACCGTGGCCATCGTCTATCATATCGGAGGCGCCGCGCCCAACGGTGGCAATCCGCCTTGGGACACGATTGACATCATTAACGCCACCAACGGCTCGGTGCTGACCACGGAGTTTGGACTCTACTACGGCTCGGATGGCGATTACGACCGGACGGCCGTCACCAACGCCACTCAAACCGAGGAGCGGCGCATTGATTACCTCTACACTTTCAACAATTCGGCCTACACCCTCGCCGCTTCGGATTCTATTGGCGCGGCATTTATCACCAAGCGATTCCTCAACGACGGCTCAGGTAACACCAACACCATCATAGAAGGCTCCTTTGCATGGGATGCCCTGCCGCACGGCACCAATACCGCCTCCATCGTCTGTACAGGGACCTTTACGCTCGGCAAACCATTGTTCTAGCGCGCCATGAAAATCTCCAAGTGGGTTTTGGCACTGGCGCTGGCTTTGAGCGCGGCGACAACTACAAAGGCGGATGATACCTTTGCCTATGCCGTGCAAATCAGCGCGGTCATTCAGACTAGTCCGCCTCAAATAACACTGGATTGGGAGCAGGACCCCTTCGGCGCTGTTTCCTACACCATTTCCAAAAAAACCAAAACGGCGACGAGTTGGGGAGAGCCTCTGGTCACCCTGGATGGCTCAATCACCAACTGGACTGATACGAACGTGGCGGCCGGCTCGAATTACGAGTACCAGATTTACAAGGTTGCGACGCTGAACTACACGGGCTTTGGTTACATCTTTGCCGGCATAGAATCCCCCTTCACCGAAACCCGCGGCACGCTGGTTCTTGTGGTGGCCACTAATTCCGCCCCCGATCTATCCAATGAACTCGCGCGCTTGCAAACGGACCTGGCAGGCGATGGCTGGTCCGTGATCCGCCAGGACGTGTCGAGCAATGACACGCCGGAAAGCGTCCGCCAGGACATCATGAACTACTACTGGGCCGACCCGAGCGATGTCGATGCCGTGTTTTTGTTTGGCCATGTGCCTATCCTGCAATCGGGCTACTTGAATTATGACGGCCATTACACCCGCGCGATGCCCTCGGACACCTACTATGCCGAAATGAATGACGACTGGCCGACCGAGAAAAACCCCACCAATGGCCCAAGTTACCTGCCTTCCGACGCGGCGTTGATGGTGGGGCGGGTGGACATGTTCAACATGCCCGGCGTCGGCGGGGCCATTCCGTTTCCGAGCGAGGAGGAGCTATTGCGAAATTATTTGGACAAGGACCATGCGTGGAGAAATCACCTCATCGACGTCGATCCCAGGGCTCTCATGGGCGACCGCCGCGGCGCCGAGGACGGTCCGCTCGCCATGGCGGCCAGCGGCTATCGCATTTTCGAGCCATGTGTCGGCCCCGGCAACACCATCCAGGCCAACATCGAGGACGACGCCCCACCGGACCAATCCTGGATCTCTATGTTGAGCACCGGCAGTTGGCTTTGGGCGTTTGGGGATGGCGGCGGAGAAATGAATAGCATCAGCTACCTCGGCACGAACATGCCTTATCAGCTCGTTCTCAGCACGGACATCGTCAACGACAATGCACAGGGCGTGTTTGTCCTGCTGTTTGGCAGCTTCCTTGGCAATTGGGACGGCCAGGACAACATTCAGCGTTCCGTGCTGGCCACTCCGACAACCGGCCTGGCGTGCGTCATGTCCGGCGAACCGCATTGGTTTTTGCATCACATGGCGCTAGGCGAGACAATCGGCTACGGCACGCGGCTGACGATGAACAACAGCACACTCTACCAGAACATGAGCAATATTTTCACCCGCGCGGTCTATATCGCCCTGATGGGAGATCCTACCCTGCGCATGGAACCGTTGGGGCCGCCCAATAATGTTTTCGCGACGCCCGGCGACGGCGGCGTGACCTTGAATTGGAATTCCTCCTCCGATTCCGTCCTGGGTTATCATGTTTATCGGGGCGCGTCACCCGCGGGGCCGTTCACGCGTTTGACTGGCACATGGGTTCCGGGAAATTCGTACGTGGACACAAACGTCACGCCAAACACCTACACTTACATGGTGCGCGCGGTCACTCTTCAAACCAACCCCAGCGGCAGTTATTACAATCTGAGCGAAGGCGAATTCGCTACTGTCACGTATAATCCTTCGGCTGGCACGATCAATGTCGCCATCAGCATGTCGCCGGGCGACCCTCCGACATTGACGTGGAACAGCGTTAACGGCGTCAGTTATCACGTCCTCGGCGCGACAAACCTGACGCAACCCGCCTGGCTTAACGTGAGCGGCTCTTTATCGGGAACGGGCTCCAATACATCCTGGACGGACAGCGGCGCTGATCCGGCGGCATCCCACTATTACCGGGTCGCCAGCCCCTGAGATGGGTAAAATACACTACGCAGTTCACCTACTAAACACGAGCGCTCCGGGGCCGCTAGTGTTGGGGATGAGATTATCGGAAACTCGCTACAGTGCCCGCTAACGATCCAGTCAAATCCACGGCGAAGAACAATGGCCATCCCCCCGGAGGCAACATTCAGTTTTGGGGTGTCCTGGATCTTCTGGTCCAGCGATGGCGTTGGTTCGCCCTGAGCGCCCTCATTTTCGGCGCGCTAGCGTTATTCGTCGGTATTCGGTTTGTCGGCCCGAAATTCACGGCGTCAGCCCAATTACTCCGCTACGAAACACCCGGGACTAGCGATTTCCTGACGCCAAAAACCCCCATGTCACCTGACACCTTTGCGGGCCTTATGATGGCCCCGGATTTGTTGCGAAGGGTTGGGTCCAATGCGGTGCCGCCCATTGCGGCCGATGTCCTGGCCAAACAGATCAAGGTCGAGCCGGACGAGGAGTCGGACATCGTGAACGTTTCATTGGCCGCCAGCAACGCCGACCTCGCGGTGAATTTGCTCAATGGCTACCTCGCGGACACGATCAAATACATGACGAACCTCGAGGTGCAGGAGGCGCGCATCGCCGCCGACAATTACATCGGAAAACAGGTCACCGCGATGGACCAGGACATCGCCACACTCGACCACGAATTTCGAGCGATGGCACTGCCGCCGTCGGTCAGCAACAAACTTGCCGAAGTCGGCGGCCAATTGCAAAACTTCAGCGCTTCGCCCACGCTGGTTGCGGCGCAAACCGACAGGCTCAACAAGGCGATGGGGGAGTTGACTGAATTGCTCTCGCAGTACACCGAGCTGCATCCCGCGGTCCAGCAAAAGGAAGCCGAAATCAAGGCCCTCAAAACGGAAATGGCCCGGGAAAACGCGTCGGCGATGACGACGGCGCGGCCGCCGACAGGGCCGATGGCCGTATTCCAGGGCGGTTTTCAACCGTTTAATCCCGAACTCGACATCGTTCGCAGCAAACTTCTTTCGCTGGAGCAGGGGCGCGTCGAACTGGTCAATCGCCAGCGCGAGGCCCAACTGTATTTGGCCAATCCGCCCGGCAATACGCGCGTTCTGGCTCCCGCCTCCTCGAAAACCGTCCACGCCAGTTTTCGCAAGGTTAAAATAGCGATCCTGACGATCGTCGGCACGCTCTTCGGCGTGTGCGGATGTCTTTTCGTCGTCGTTCTGATTGAATTTGCCGATGGACGATTGAAAACAACGGATGACGTGAAGCGCGTGGCGAAATTGCCGATATTAACCACCCTCGGCGACCTCGATGCCATGGATAGCCACGCCCAGTCCCAATGGGCATTTCGAACCTGGACGATGTTGCAAGGCAGGCTGAGTCCTTCCGTCCATCACGGGTTGGTCTGCGGCGTCACTTCGTGTTCCGAGGGCGAAGGCCGCTCGACATGGATTCGCCTTTTGGCCGATGCGGCGAGCCTGACCGGTTTCAGGGTGCTGACCATCGCGACGCGCCCTTCCACCGTCGAGCCAAAGCCAGCGACGGAAAACGGCTGCGATCTTTTGGAGGAATCACTCCAGCCGAAAGACCCGGCCGATTGTCTGACACCCGTGGTGGTGCGCGACGCACTGAGTTCGCCGGGCAAAGTCGCCGATCATTTCGCCAGCCCGGATTCCAAACCGATGGTTCACATCCCTCTTCCCGGATGGGTCTGGAACCTGGAACGCCGCCGGCAATGGCAGGAGGCGCTCGCGCATTGGGCCAAGCTCGACAATGTGGTGATCTTCGTCGAATTGCCGCCCGCCGACGCCCCGGAAACCGTCCTTCTCAGCTCCAGTTTGCCAAACCTCGTCTGGCTTGCCAAAAGCGGCGTTGCCGATGCGGAAAAAACCCGCGATCAACTGGAAACCCTTCGCGATGCTCGCTGCAATGTCGTCGGCGCGGTGTTAAACAAGGAAACAAAACCATCGTTAAAGAGAAGAGTGCCGCGCTGGATCGTTTGCGGGGCAATCGCGGCTCTTTGGGTCTGCGGAAGCATTCAAGCGCAAAACACCAATCTTTCCTTCGCCATTGTCAACCCGTCCCAGCGCGCCGAATGGCAGAAGCATTTGACGCTCGGCCCGGGCGATATTCTGAATTTGGGACTGTTTGGCCAGCCGGAACTGGCATCGTTGGATGTCGCTGTCGGTCCCGACGGCCGCATCAGCTACCTGGAAGCCCAGGATGTTCTCGCAAGCGGGCTGACCATTGACGAATTGCGGGAAAGCCTGGACCGCGAACTTGCAAAATACCGCCGCGCGCCCCACTCGATGATCACGCCCGTCGCTTTCCGCAGCAAAAAATATTTCATGCTCGGCAAAATCTCCGTCAAGGGCGCGTACACGCTGGACCGTCCGATGACCGTCCTGGAAGCCATCGCGCGGGCCAAGGGGTTCGAGAATGGCCTTATCAACCGTAGCGTCGTGGACCTCGCCGATTTTTCCCGCAGCTTTATTGCGCGGGATGGAAAACAAATCCCGCTGAATTTTGAAAAACTGTTCGAGGGCGGCGACCTTTCCCAAAACATACCCATCGAGCCGAATGATTACATCTATATCGCTCCGGTGAATCTTGAGGAAGTGTATGTCGTCGGAGAAGTCCGCCTGCCCGGCCCGGTGACTTACACTCCCGGCGGCACCATCATTTCCGCAATCACCGAACGCGGCGGGTTTACAGACCGGGCCTACATTGCCCGTGTCCTGGTGGTGCGCGGCTCGTTGAATCATCCGCAAACCTTCGCGGTCAATGTCGCGCACATCGAGCGTGGCCAGCAGTCTGATTTCCAATTGCAGGCCAAGGACATTATTTACGTCAGTGCGCGCCCTTTTGTGCGCGTTGAAGAGCTCGCCGACTTGGCGGCGACGGCGTTTATCCAGGGGATGATCACCTCGTGGGTGGATACCAAACTCGTCCAACCGTTTAACGAATGAGCGCGAAGGGGGTAATGGCTTGGATGGGAATCCTGGCTTTATGCGCGGGCTGCAATGATTTTCCCCCGCAAAAACAAGCCGATTGGCCGCCGCCCGTCAGCCCGCACGTCGCTCGATGGCCTCCTCCTACAAATCGCCCCTCTGGACCGCTTGCGCCGCCGCCGACGGTCGGGCCAGCCCCCGAGTCCATCGTCATCACCAACCAGCTTGACCCCGCGTTGCTCCAGCCGCCCACGAATTTCTTTACGCTCGGCCCCGGTGACCGCCTGGAAATCCAGATCCTGGGCAACCCCGCCTCGAAGGTGACCACCATGGTGGCGCCGGACGGCAAACTATATTTCGACCTTCTGGCCGGTATCGACGTTTGGGGTTTGACGCTTGGTCAAACCAGGATGCGCCTCGAACAAGCGTATTCCAAATACGTTCGCACTCCGCCGCAAATCTCCGTCGTTTTGCGCGGAGTGGGGAGTAAACGGATTTGGATTCTGGGCCGCGTCCAGGCCCCCGGGATTTATCCAATGACCGGCCCGATGACCTTGCTCGAAGCCATTTCCCTGGCGGGCGGAAGTTTGACGCTGACTTCGTTTCAAGACCAGGACGCCGCTGGAGTCGGGGCGGAACTGGCGGATTTGCAGCACAGCTTTGTCGTCCGAAACGGAAAACTTCTTCCAGTTGATTTCGTCCGTTTGCTGGCGGACGGCGACATGTCCCAGAACATTTACCTCCAACCCGATGATTTCATTTACATGCCCTCGGCAGTGGCGCAGGCCGTTTACGTGCTTGGCGCTGTGACGCAACCCCGGCTGGTGCCTTACCACACGGGGATGACCGTCGCCGGCGCGCTGGCGGGGGCTTACGGTTCGTTGAAGGACGCTTACCTCACACACGTCGTGGTCGTTCGTGGTTCGCTTTCACGGCCCCACATTACGGTCGTCGATCTCAAGCAGACGATGCGCGGAGAGACAAACGACATCGCTGTGCGGCCGGGCGACATTGTGTACGTCCCCCTCTCGCCGTACCGCTACATCAACCACTACATCGACGTCATTTTGAATACTTTCGTCAGTTCGGTCGCCATCAACGAGGGCACCCGAGTCGTCGGAGTGCCTCAAACGGGCGCCGCGGGCGTGTTCATTCCTGTCGGCAGCGGCATCCAGGTAATTCCACCGGCTGCCCCGCCGCCGGTCCAATAATCCTTTGCCTAAATATCGATTGGGGGTTTCTCCCCATACGTCCCCGCATAAAATCGGGTAAACTCCTTTGATAAGGTTAAGGAAGGATCATCTTAAAATTATGAAATCGTCTGAAGTTCAATTAAGCAAACCCCCGGCAAAATCAACAAGTTCAAATCCAGGCCCAACCAGAAAAGCCAATGGCCAATCCCAGCAGCGGCCCCAATCCAGGGATGGCGGGCCGACGCAGGAACAGATTGCCGGCAAGGCCTATCAACTCTACGTCGAGAGCGGTTGCCAGGATGGGCGCGACACCGAGAATTGGCTGCGCGCCGAGCAATTGCTCAGTGGCCACGCATCAAGCCCGCAGACGCAAAGCGCCTCAACGGTGGCGACTGCGCGCCGCTAGCCAAAGCGTGGACGCAAGGCCCGCTCCCGCCATTATTCGCGATATGGTTCCGCGTTTTTCGCGGAGCCTGCGAAACGAGGAAACCCCGGTGGCAATCATGGAGACGATCGAAAAGGCCGATCGGATGGATGTCAACGTGCCTTCCAACTCCTGAAAGCTGGCGGTGAAATCCCCCCACTCCTCACGGATCCTTTGCCGGTGAATTTCCGCCTCCGAGGTCAGCAGGCGCCGGCGAATCTCCAGCGCTTTTAAGGAATGAGATGGGCCAGGCATGCCGAGTCCTTTCGCAATTGGTCGAGGGTTGCCCCGAAGGCGTGCCAATCCCGCCGCATTGTCGCCAGCCGCGTCCCTATTAGAACAGCCACGATGGCGTACACAACCGTGAGCACGGCCGCCGCAATCAACGGGGACGAATCCAGAAACAACAGAACGACACACAGTGTAAAAGTGATTCCACAAAGCAGGCCGAATACCGACGCCACAAGGGCGTAGATGATCGCCTGCACAATTCGCTCCCGCTCTTCTTCCAGTTCCACCAGCAGCAATTCCATCCGGTTTACACCAAGATCCATGGCCCTCTTGGCCAATCGCCTCGATGCCGCGGGAATTTCTGTCAGCGAAGCCTGTGAGTCGTTCATGGAGGCCATTTTCTACTCGCCGCCGCGACGGCTGACCAGGTAGCCCATCAACGCACCAATCCCAAATGCGATGGCCAGTGATTGATACGGATTGCTGCGGATCGTTTGATCGACGGCCTGTGCGCCTTGCATCGCTTTGTCGGTCAGGCGGGCATACGTTTGTTTGCCGGATTCCAGCGCCTCGGCAAGCCGTTGGCGGGCTTCGGCGATCTTTTGATCGGTCAGTTCCGAGGTGGCATCCAGCAGCGCCCGGGCGTCCTCGGCCAGCGTGCGCGCGTCATGTTTTAAAGCATCGGGAGTTTCGTAGCGGGTCATAATTTTATTTCCTTTTGTAAAACTGTTGGTCTGTGAATAAGCCAAAAACGTGCCGGGTCATTTTCTGAATCTATCGGGGGAATACGCGCGTGCCGGATTGCATTCTGCACTGTTAATTCTAATTGACAATTGCATTCGGCAATTCCTTGCCAACTATACCCCCTCTTACCCTTATGCCGCATCGGGGATTTTACCCGATTGTCTTTAGGTGTATGAAAGTTGCAATAATACGCCCATGAAAAAGATCTCCGTGTTGTTAGTTGATGATCACACCGTAGTCAGGCAGGGCCTTCGCGCTTTGCTCAACCAGGAGGACGACATCGAGGTTGTAGGTGAAGCGGAAAACGGCCGCCAAGCCGTCCAAATGGCCTCAAAAACCAATCCCGACATCGTCGTCATGGACGTTGTCATGCCGCTTTTAAACGGGCTGGAAGGCACGCGCCAGGTTTTGGAATGTGTTCCAACCGCCAAGGTGCTCGTGCTTAGTTCGTATAGCGACGACGATTATGTGCAGCAGCTTACCGGCGCCGGCGCGTCCGGATATTTAATCAAACAAACCGCCGCCGACAATTTGCTCCTCGCCATCCGCGAAGTTCAAAAGGGCAACGCTTTTTTCAGCCCCACCATCGCCAAGAGATTGCGCGATCGTTGCCGCCAGGCTTTCGCCGACGGGCAACCGCTCAAGAAAAATATCGAACTGACCTCGCGCGAATCCGAAGTCCTGCAATTGATTGCCGAAGGATTGCCCAACAAACAGATCGCCGCCGAATTGGGCATTAGCATCAAGACTGTTGAAAAGCATCGCCAGCAAGTCATGAACAAACTCAACATTCATGACGTCGCCGGCCTCACTCGCTACGCCATTTCCAAGGGCGTCGTGGAACGCGGGATGCCTGCGCCGATCGGCGCCGCCGCATCGTAAAGGTCCATCATCGGAATTGCGGGTGCTGAAGTAATTTATCCCAGGTTTCCGCCGAAAGCGGGGCTTGGCGATAGGCGGCTTCCCGCAACGGCTCCGCGCTCCGCGATTTTCGAACCCGCCCAAGCCATTGGCGCGCCAGCGGTTCATCCAGCAATTCCAGCGTATTGGCCGCGATGGTCGTTTCTTCCTTCTCTCCCGTGGCATGGCCCACCCCCACGAAAAATCCCGCCAGCAACAGCGTGACTCGCAACATCGTGCTTCGCGAATAAGTCGGCATCGCGCAGGGCCGTCGCGGGTCCAGGTGCCGAAATAAATCGGCAAACACCGCCGCCGTCCACATCTCTGGATTTCTGGCCGGCGAAAACGCGTCAAACAGGATCGCGTGCGGCGCCGGGATCCTGGCCATTCCTCGCCGCAACAATTCCGGAAAGTCCCCGAGGCGCAATTCCCAATTTCCATTCAACGCCCGGCCGCTGCGCAACAATTCCGCCACCGTCCCTTCATACCCCGCAAAATAGCCAAGCTGCTCCGCGTTGCGCAGGGCAAAATTCAGCGGCTCAACGGTCCGGTCAAAACTGACGATTCGGAGCGCGCCATTCCAATCCGCCGCCGCCCGCAACACCGTCAACACATTCGCCGCGGCCCCCAGCCCCACGTCCCACACCACGAATTCTCCGCAATGCCCCCGCAACCGTTCCCGCAGTTTCAGTTGGTTGACATAAAGCGCCTCCGCCTCCGCCACCGGTCCGATCACCGGGTGAAACGTTTCATTCTCCGACAGTGACCGGACGCTGAAAGCGCCATTGGCCAGCCGAACGAGTTGATATTTCTCCGCATCCAAGCCCCCATGATATGGTTTATTCTTCTTTTGTCAGGCGCGGGAAATGGTAACAATCCCGGCATGGATCCGTTACTAAAACTTTTGCGCGAAAACGCTGCGTTGAAACCCGATCAGTTGGCCATGATGCTCAACCTGTCCGAGGCCCAAATCACCGCCAAGATCAAAGCCTACGAAAAAGAACAGGTCATCCTCGGCTATCGCGCCGTCTTGAACGACGATAAAATCGGCGGCGACACCGTTCGCGCCGTCATCGAAGTCAAAATCACTCCCGAACGCGGCGGCGGCTTCGACCGTCTGGCCGAGCGCATCGCCAAATACTCCGAAGTGCGCTCCTGCTATCTCATGTCCGGCGGCTACGATTTGCAAGTCGTGGTGGAAGG
>DATAXU010000204.1:0-5715 GCA_036272955.1 Verrucomicrobiia bacterium | reverse complement strand
ACGAACTGATGCGGTAAAAGCGACTCAGTTGCTGGGGTTCGCTGAAGTAGTACGATCCGTTGGTGAGCGTAAGGCTTTGCAACGGAATCCAGGAGGGATTGACCAAATTGGTGCAGGCTTCAATTTGAATGGGAATGCCGGGCGTGCCGGTGATATCAAATCCAAATTGATTGTTCTGCACCCCAAAATTGCCGTCACCTGTCTGGATGGAAGGATTCCAAGCGACAACCGGCGAACTGGAAAAAGACGTCTTCCAGCCGCTTGTGGTAGGTAAATAGTAGATCGTGGTGCCGGTGTCACCGTAAAACGCAGTCCCGTCGTTGGTGGGACAATTGCCTTGGAAAAAGACGCTGGGGATGGAGTCCAAGGCGAAGGCATATTGGGCGAGGTTGGCGACGCTTGGGGGAATCGTTATACTGCGCAGAGCGGTGCAGGAAGCGAACGCACCGATTCCGATGTTCGCAACGCCGTTGGCAATCGTGAGGTTAGTCAGGAACGGAGATGGATCGAATGCGCCGTTTTGAATTGTGATGACGCTGCCTGGGATCGTGACGCTCGTCAAAAGTGTGTCTGAAAATGCGTTTGCTCCGATGTTGGTGACGGTGGCGGGAATAATAACATTGGTGAGTGAGGTGCTGTTGAAAACTGACGCACCCAGGCTGGTGACGCCGTCCGGTATGGTGGCGTTCGACAGGCTGTAGCAGCTAATGAAAGTATAGTCGCCCAGGTTGGTGACGCCCGGGTCGAGCGTTGCGTTTGTCAGGCCTTGGCAATTCGCGAACGCAGCCTCGCCGATGCTGCCGACGCTTCCGGGAATCTCGACGCTGGTGAGATTGAACGAGTTGGAAAACGCAAATGGAGCGATGGAGGTCACCGTGTATCCGTCAATATTGGTGGGAATGACCACATTTCCCCCCGTGCCGGTATAGCCGATGATCGAGAGTAGTCCGCCGTTGACTAAATAATTAAACTGGGCTTGTACCGGGTGCGGCACAGCCCAGAGTAAAAGAAATAGGCAGGGAACCTTCCATCGCATTCAACTAATAATCCGGCGAATTTTCCCGTTATGTCAATTCAAAACCGGTTCTAAAATTCACGGCGCGGCTCGTGCCAGATGTGGCCGCTTTGGGCCAGCATGTCGTCCGAAGCAACCGGTCCCCAGGTTCCGGCGGCGTAAAATTCGCGGTTGGTCAGGGGCTTTTCCTCCCAGGCGGCGCGGACGGAATCGACGATTTGCCAGGCCGTTTCCACTTCGTCGCGGCGGATGAAGAGGGTGGAGTCCCCGACCAAGGCGTCCAGGAGGAGACGTTCGTAGGCTTCGGGCGTATAGGCGCCGTATTCGGCGTCGTAACTGAAATTCATGCGGACCGGGCGCACAGTGACGCTGACTCCGGGGACCTTGCCGTTGAAGCGGAGGTAAATGCCTTCGTTAGGCTGAAATCGAAGCGCGAGGGCGTTGGTATCAAGCTCCTGGCCGCATTCGGCGGCGAAGAGGATGTTGGGCGTGGGACGGAATTGAATGCGGGCCTCGCTGGCGCTTTGCGGCAGGTATTTGCCCGTGCGCAAATAAAACGGGACGCCGGACCACCGCCAGTTATCAATAAATAATTTCAGCGCGACATACGTTTCGACGTTGGAGTCGGGGCGGACTTTGGGTTCCTGCCTGTAGCCGGGAACGGACTTGGAATCGACGGCGCCGGCGAAATACTGGCCGCGGACAACCTGGTGGACAACGTCGAGTGGTGAAAGGGCGCGGATCGACTTGAGCAATTTGACTTTTTCATCGCGAATGGACTCGGATTCGAGCGAAACCGGGGGTTCCATGGCGGTGAGGGCCAAAACCTGGAGCATGTGATTTTGCACCATGTCGCGCAAGGCGCCGGCTTCCTCGTAATAACCGCCGCGGGAGCCGACGCCGAGTTTTTCGCTGACGGTAATCTGAACGTGGTCGATGGAGTTGCGGTTCCACAATTGCTCGAAAATCGAATTGGAGAAGCGGAACATCAAAATGTTCTGGACGGTTTCCTTGCCCAGGTAGTGGTCGATGCGGCAGACCTGGCGTTCATTGGCGTAACGTGTCAACTCCTCGTTGAGCGTGCGGGCGGAACCAAGGTCGTGCCCGAAAGGTTTCTCAATGACAATGCGCTGCCAGCCCTCCTTGCAATCGGTTGGGTGGAGCAATTTGGCATTGTGGAGCCGTTCGATGACTTCGCCGAACTGGCTGGGCTGCGTGGCGAGATAAAACAAAAGGTTGCAGCGCAATTGGGGGTTGCCGAAAGAAACGAGTTTTTTCTCAAGAGCGGTGTAGGCCGCCATATCCGTGAGGTCGCCGGTGCAATAAAACAGGTTGGCGGAAAAATCCGCCCAAATCTTTTCATCGACCGGCTTGGTGCGGGAAAACTGGTCGAGAGCCAGACGCAGTTCGGCGCGCCAGGTTTCGTCCGATTTTTCGCGGCGGGCAAAGCCGATGATGCGGAAGGCGGAGGGCATCTGCTTATCCTTGAAGAGATGGTAAAAGGCGGGGATGAGCTTGCGGGCCGTGAGGTCGCCGCTGGCGCCGAAAATGACAATGCTGCACGGTTCGCCCAAGCGGCGTTGAGCACCAATATGGCAAACCGTCCGTTCCGCGGATGACTGGGTTTCAATCATGCAGGCAATCTGGCTGAACAGGGTGCAAATGGCCAGTGCGAATAGGGCCAGCCGGCCAGTGAGAAAATGAGGGAGGCTGTTATTTTTTTGGTCTACCTGGTTGTGTTTTATTGTGTTTTTCCGTGTTTTCTTGCGGTCGGGGCACAGATGCGCCGGGCCGGGTTGCGGTCTTTCCGCCGCATCCGGCACGTTCCAGGACACATCGAATGTCATATTCACGGAATACAGTAATCCCACATAGTAATGTAATATGCAAGAACTATTATTGGGAAAATCATTCGAAACGGAGAAAAGGTCAAAATTCGCGTGACATCGGGTTTGGTGGGTCTATATTTTGCCGGTCTGTGACGACCCTATCGTCTAGCGGTTAGGACATCGCCCTTTCACGGCGACGGCACGGGTTCGATTCCCGTTAGGGTCGCCATTTCCACATCGCCTACCGCTGCGGTCGCTATCGCTGTCCTGGCTTGTGCGCCCATTCAAGTTTCGGAAATTGCCCGCTCGCGATGGCTTGCCAGTAATTAGTCCGGGCCAAGTCATAAATCCCGAACAGCCCTCGCGCGTCCCGGTCGCGATCAATCTTTATGATGTAATTTGCGGGCCGTGGCTTGCTCGCTTTTAAAAATCGCGGACCTTCTTCTCGAATAATCTCCGTTATTGGCCGGTCGGTTCCGTCGGGGTTGATGATTCCAAAATCGCTCCGCTCATCGGTTCGGTAGCCGCCGGGATAGTACCAAAAGAAAACGCCGTCGCTGCCGGA
This sequence comes from Verrucomicrobiia bacterium, assembly GCA_036272955.1. GTDB lineage: Bacteria > Verrucomicrobiota > Verrucomicrobiia > Limisphaerales > Palsa-1400 > DATAUD01. Next base: position 2,306 of record DATAXU010000204.1, on the reverse strand, counting down.
CTCGCGCAGCATTCGAAAGAAATCATGGCAAAACGCGCCCGCGAATTCGAGCTTCCCGGGGTTCGCCTCCTGGCGTTCCGGGTCCCACACGCTGTAGCCGGTTTCCGCCCACATGACGGGCTTGTTCGGATCGCACAACCTTGCGTAAGAGACCTCGAATCGCCCGTCGCGGACGCGGTTCCAATCACCGATCCGCCCGTAGCCTTCCGGCTCCCAAATATCCACCGCATTGGCAAGGCCAACAAAATCGTAGGGCAATTCCCCCTCGGAGTTCAGCGTTGGGTCGCCGGCCTCCGACATTCGGAAACTGACGGCGTGATGGGGATCTATGGAACGCACCAGACGCCGGGCCGCGCCATATTTCTCGTCCAGTTCCGAATCGAGAAAGGCGCGGTAATCCGCGGCCAGAATTCGCCACGGGCCGTCGTGCGCCAAATCACGCATCGGCGGCACACTGAGAGTTTCCAGATCATCGACCGCAGGCAATTTCACGCCCCAGACCGTTTCAGCATTGTCCGTGCTGCCGTAACGGTTCGTCACCCACATCGTCCAGTCCCGGCCATACGAATTTTGCTGGTCGCGATGTTCCGGTTCCCACGCGAGGTCGTAGGCGAAGATGGTGTCGTTCTGCGCCATGTGATAGTACTCGATCAGCGCCTTGATTCTTTCCCACGGAAAATTCAGGGGCGTTCCCTCCTGCAACGCCTGGTTGACGTGCAGGCCGAGGTCATCGCACCGGCGCAGAAAATCGAGCAAATGCTGCGCGCGCATTGACTTATAATTGATGAAAATGCTGACCGCGTTCAGGTTCATCGCCTTGATGCGCCGAAGGTCCCTGTCAATCGCCTCCGGGTCGTAAGCGCCTTTGCCCAGCCAATGGTTGAAGTAATTGCCGCTGGAAATCCCAACGCCGGTGGACGGCATATAATTGACACCGCTGATTTTCCACGGCTTCCCAGCGAGCCAAAAGCGCCCTTGCCGTTCGGCGACAAATTCCGGCCGCGCCTTGGGCCGCCAGACATTCAGGTCATTTTCAAACTTGTCGATGACCACGCCGTCCTCAAGCAGCTCTGTGGTGACCTTGAATCCGCCTGCAACCCACTTTTCCGGCTGCCATTCCTGCCGCACCGCCTGTTGGGCGCCTGCGTCCAAAGCCATTGGCCACTCTCGCGCGAAAACGCTCCCGTCTTTTGATTTGACAGAGATGCGCACCGTGACGTTGGATTGGTTCGCACCGCCAAAATTCACAACGCGCGCCCCCAATTCCAGCTTCTGCCCCTCGAACACCGTGAAGAACTCGCTCCCTCCTTCCAGCAGAAAAAGCCCGCGGCGCATCGCGAGCGCTGTTTGTCGAAGCAATTCCCGGGCGCTTTGCTGCTGATAAAACCCGACGTTGTCCGGTGTGAAGCACGCCCAGATTCCGCCGGCAAACTCGTCGTCTTTGTGAAGCAGCAGCGTCGCAAGCGCTCCGCGATAATCCCCCGCCGGCGAACGCGCCTCCAGCAATGGTTGCCAGCGCCACGGGCGTTCCTGGTTGAAACCAGGTCCGCGCGGGCGCGGTTGGATTGCCTGCGGCAGCGCATCTCCGTTACCGGCAAGTTTCATTTGCGCCGCCGTAACAAATGCCAGTCCTCCCGGTGTCCCCACCGTGATTGGTCCGTGAATCGGGTAAAATTTCCACGCCGGGCAGAGCGTGTCCATGGGCGCCGCCTGCATCGACGATGGCGGCGGCATTCCGGCAAAAGGCGAACGCGCGCTGCCAATGTTCCCAACCCAGAACTCCTGGTGTTCCCCAAGAATTGCGCTGTGCGACCGCGCCAGTCCAATGCTTAACCGCTGGGCGTTGCGGACATCCAAGTGGTCGCCCCGCCCACCCCGCGCCGCGGCCGATCGCCAGTAATGAAAAGCTTCCGGCGGCAGACAATACGATTTCCAGCCGGGCGTCAACGCGACCACGGCGATCCAGCGAGAGCCGTCCCGCTCGTCCCATTCAACGGACATCTCGCGCGTATTTGTCGAGCCTCGCGCGCGGAAGCACGTCAGACTTCGGTCTCCCGGAAATGGATCGTTCAACCGCGGACTGAGCATCACGTCCCAACTTCCGAGGTTGTCGATCGCCACATGCAACGCTCTTTGATTGTCGGCTCCAATGGGTTCGACGCGCTCGACACTTTTCGTCTCTTCGCCGCCCACGCCATGCGACCAATGCGCCAGGTCGTCGCTCGAAAAATCAATCACCGTATGGTCTCCCGGCAATCCTTCAAGGGTTTGCTCGTACTCTTTTTTCGAAAACGTCTTTCCCTCGA
>DATAXU010000203.1:0-7430 GCA_036272955.1 Verrucomicrobiia bacterium | reverse complement strand
CCTACGATGCTGGCGCCGACGTCCGAGAACACCAGGTTTCCACCCGCCACTTGCGCGACGCGCGTGCCGCCCAGGCTGCCGGCCACGGCCGCGATTCCGCTGCCGTTGGCGGGCTGGAAATTGATGTTGCAGTATTTGATGGCGTTGCCCGACCCGGCTACACCGGCGGTGTAGTAATTGGTGGCGTTGCCGTCGATATCCACCGCGCCGTGAAATTGGTGGTTACCGCCGCTGTATAATCCGCTGTTCGTCCAGACCAGCGAGTAGTAGCCAAAGGAATCCACCGTCGCGATGCCGCGCCAGTCGTTGCCACCGTTGCCGCCAGGTTCGGCGCTGACATCACTTCCCTGGAAGGGATATGCCTGGCAATATCCGCCGAAGCTGATGCTCAGGCCATTTGGGGCGCGGGCAAGGAAGGCTTCGTACGGGGCGTCGTTTCCGGGGGAGACATCGCCGCCCGCGATCAGCAGCGATGAACTGCCAGCGGGCAACGCCGCGCTATTCGCGCTGCCCGTGCGGTAAGGCTTGCCGAGGCCCTCGTCGGGAACCTGAATGGTGTCAATATATATTCCGTTGGTGGTGTATTGATCGAGGTAAAGTGTGTTGCCGGTCGCGCCGCTCAGGGGCTGGACGCCGTCTCCGACGCGCGCCACGATGAGGTTGGTTGAGTAAAGCTGCAGCGGGCCGGTCGGAAGAACGTTGAGGGTGACGTTGAATGATGGCGTCGAACCGTTCGCGTCCGTGACAACTACGTAGTATGTGCCCGCGTTGGTGGGTTGGATATTCGTGAGGACGAGGAAATTGGTGGTGGAGAGGGCGGACGAATCGCCGGTTTGATACCAAGCGTAGCTGAGAGCGCCGCTGCTTGCCGTTGCTAGAACGAAGTAAGCCACATGATCGCCGACGCGGTCGCTTAAAGTTGGCGGGTAGAGGGTATTGATGGATGGTTGTGCCAAGGCCCCCGTAACAAAAGACACCAAGGCCATGGAATGGCATAGACGGCGCCGCCAGGTGTGCATTGCGGGAAACTATACGGATTTGGCTCTTCGCGCCATAAGGAAAGGGATTTTACCCAAACTCCGCGGCTTTCTTTTCCGGGCCGAAAATGATGACCAGCACTCCGACGCAGAAGACTGTGAAGGCGGTCATGGCCATGGCGCTCGAATAGGCGTAGCGCTTGCTGAGTTGGGCCTCGATGTGCGCGGCGTTGCCGGCTATCAATACGCCGCATTGGTAGGCGAAGCCGGGCAGGAATCCGCGCACGGCGCCGGGCGAAAGTTCCGTGATGTGCGCGGGAATCACTCCCCAGGCGCCCTGGACGGTAAATTGAATGAGGAATGCGCCCAATACGAGCAGGCCGTTGCCCCAGGCGCCGCACCACATGGGGATCATTCCAATCGCCAGCAGCAATGCCAATGTCATGCTGCGCCGGCGTCCAAAGCGGTCGGACATGAGCCCGAAACAGACGCCGCCGAGCAGGGCGCCGAGATTGTAAATGATCGCGGTGTTGCCGACCTGGGCTTTTGTGAAGTGACGTTCCTGCTCCAGAAAATTTGGATAGAGGTCCTGCGTGCCGTGGGAGGCGAAGTTCATCATCGTCATCAAGACTGTCAAATAGAGAAAAATCCTCCAGTGGCGGACGATTGTTTTGGTTAAACCAGTCCATGTCTCGGTGCGGTTGCGGCGCCAGACGTCGGATTCCTTGACTTTGTAGCGGACGAAAACGGCGAGCAGCGCGGGCAATCCACCGATGTAAAAGAGGGACCGCCAACTCCAGTCCGCGGGCAAAAACCGAAAACAGCACGCGGCAAGCAAATAGCCGCACGGATAACCTTGTTGCAGCAAGCCGGAAAAAATGCCGCGCCATCGCGGGGGGACGGATTCCATGGAGAGCGCGGCTCCGACGCCCCATTCGCCGCCCATTCCGATTCCAAAAAGAGCGCGGCAGACCATGAAGGTGGCGAAATTGGGGGCAAGGCCGGACCCGACTTCCATGATCGAGAAAAAGACGAGGTTCGCCATCATGGGGCGGCGGCGTCCGTAACGATCCGCGAGCAAGCCGAAGATCAGGGCGCCGACCGGGCGGAAAGCGAGAGTGACCGTGATCGCGAGGGTCATTCGGTCCTTGAGGGAGACACCGAAATCCGCCGCGGCTTTCGACAGAACGAAGACCAGGACAAAAAAATCAAAAGCGTCGAGGGTCCAGCCGAGGAAGCTGGCGAGCACCGCATAAGAAGCGTCGCTACGGGGTTTCAAATTCGGCAGAATGTACCCAGTAATACGGAGCGGATGTCAAGGGTGGGCGCTTGCTCTTTTTTTGTGCGAATTGCGGTGGAAGCGGGCATTATCCTGTAGAAAATGGGCAACGAAGATTCCGAGTTATTGCAACGCTATGCCACCGAAGGTTCGGAGGCGGCTTTTGCTGAATTGGTCCGACGGCATGTGGATTTGGTGTACTCGGCGGCGTTGCGATTGGTCAACGGGGACGCGCATTGCGCGCAGGATTTGACGCAGCAGGTTTTTTCCGAATTGGCGCGACAGGCCAAAAGCGTGGCGCGACATCCCGCCTTGCTGGGCTGGCTTTACTCCACGACGCGACAAATGGCGTGGCGCCGCATCCGCACGGAAACGCGGCGGGCCACCCGCGAACAGATGGCCCACACCATGAACGACCCCGCCTATTCCTCCGTAGTCGAACCGGATTGGGAACAATTGCGGCCCGTGCTCGACGAGGCGATGCACCAACTTAATGAGACCGACCGCATGGTTGTGTTGCTGCGCTTCTTCAAGAACAAGAGTCTGCGGGAAGTCGGGCTGGAAATCGGATTGACGGAAAACGCCGCCCGAATGCGGGTGGAGCGGGCGCTGGAGAAATTGCGCGTCCGGCTGGCGCGTCGGGGGGTGACTTCCACTTCCGCGGCATTGGCGGCGGTGCTTTGCGGCAACGCGGTCAATTCCGCCCCGAGTGGATTCGCCGCTGCGCTGGCGGGGGCGTCGCTGGCCGGCGCAGCATCTCAAGCCGGGACAACTTTTGGAGCATTGAAAATTATGGCTGCCACAAAACTCAAAATCGGACTCGCCGCCCTGGTGATTGCGGGGGCGGTGGCTACATTTGTCAGCGAACGTCAGGCGTGGCTGAGCGCACGGGACGAAAACGATACGTTGCGCCGGCAAATCGCGCAGTTGAAGGCGGACAACGATTCGCTTTCCGCACGGCTGGCGCGGGCGAGTCGCGCGCGGTCGCGGCTCGAAGCGGCCTCGGCTGCGAACCGGGGCGGTAATGCGGATTCATCTTCCGGCGGCGGGCTGCGCGCGCGGCTTATCGCGAATCCGATCCAGGTCAACGCCGGGCAGCTTGAGGGGTATCTTACGGCACACAAGCGGGATGCCGCGAGTCTTCTGGCGGCGTTTCGCGTGACACACGATCCGGCATTGCTGAGTGAGGCGATGCAAAATTATCCAAACGATCCACAGGTGGACTTTGAGGCGTTGATGAGAACCAATGCAACGCCCGACGAACGCCGGCAATGGTTGAGCAACTTCGAGAAGTCCGCGGCGGACAATGCGCTGCCGAATTACCTTTCGGCGCTTGCCTATTTTCAGGCCGGCCAATCGGATCAAGCGGTGCAGGAAATGACGGCGGCGGCGGGCAAACAAGGGTTCCAGGATTACTCGATGGAGCGGATGCTGGACGACCAGGACGCGTACCTTGCGGCCGGTTGTTCGCCGGCGGAGGCGGAGATTTCCGCCGCCACGCAGTTGTTGCTGCCGCAGCTTCAGCAAGTGAAGAATTTGGGGATGGATCTTGTGGATTTGGGGAAAACCTACCAGCAATCCGGGGACGCGGATTCGGCGCAAGCAGCCCTGCAAATGGCGTTGACGCTGGGAGGGCGTTACGCGAGCGCGGCGCCCGCGGAGGCGGAAATCAGTCAACTGGTGGGAATGGCAGTTGAACGGCAGGCGCTGGGCGCGATGGACCCGAGCGCTCCTTACGGGGCGAATGGCCAGACGGTGCAGGATCAAGTCAATCAATTGACGCAGGAACGCGCGACGGTCGATGAGTTGAATTCACAAGCTGGTCCGTACTTGGAAACGATGTCCGACCAGGATTATCTGACTTACAAAGAGCGTTGGATGGCATTCGGCGAGGAGGCGGCATTGCGATGGGTGATTGGGAAGTACGGGCAGCAGTGAGGAGACTTCGAGCGCGGCGGATGATTTTAACCACGGTCTTGGGGCTTTAGAAATGTTCCTTCCTGGAGTTCCTCGTACGCCTGCTGAAGCTGCTTCTGCGTGTTCATGACAATCGGGCCATACCAGGCGACAGGCTCCTGGAGCGGCTTGCCCGAGACCAGCAGGAAGCGAATGCCTTCCTCTCCTGCCTGCACGGCGATCTCGTTACCACTATCGAAAAGCACAAGGGAGCGGTTATCGGCGTCTTTGGGCGGTGTGGTTTCCAGCCATTTGACGCCTTCTGTCGGCACGGCAAGGGGCGCGGATGCGTTGCAAAATTTCCCACTACCGGCGAATACGTACGCGAAAGCATGGTGGGTCGTTTCGACGGGAAGGACTTTTCGCTTGCCCGGAGGTACCGTGACATCGATATAGACGGGGTCAGTAGCAATTCCTTCCACAGGCCCGGTCTTTCCCCAGAAGTTTCCGCAAACCAGGCGAACCTGCGTGCCGTCATCATCGGTAATTTCCGGGATTTCCGGCGCTTTTATTTCCTGGTACCGCGGGGCCGTCATCTTGAGCGCGGAAGGGAGATTCGCCCACAATTGGAATCCGTGCATTTGGCCCAGTTGGTCGCCCTTCGGCATTTCCTGATGGACAATCCCGCGGCCGGCCGTCATCCATTGGACATCGCCTGGGCTGATGAAGCCACGGTTTCCCAAGCTGTCTCCGTGTTCGACGGTGCCCGCCAGGACGTAGGTAATGGTCTCGATGCCTCGGTGTGGATGCCACGGAAAGCCGGCTTTGTAGTCGTCCGGGATGTCGTTGCGAAAGTCGTCGAGGAGGAGGAATGGGTCGAATTCAGTGGTGTTGCCAAAGCCGAAGGCCCGGCGTAAATGAACCCCCGCGCCCTCAAGGGTTGGTTTGGAACGAATGACTCGTTTAATTGGTCGAATTGACATATCAAACAGACCCGATTGCACGCAGCATGGGCATCGCGAATGTTCAGGGCAAGATAATTTCTTGGACACGTAACAATCCTGCGACGGAGCGGGTTTGGGAACTCAGGGAGGGCTTTGTTTGCGCGAATAGGAGCGGTTTTCCGGCTTGTCCGAATACTGTCAGTCCGCGTCTTTTGGCTGCAAGCGGTTCCTCCACCACTTCTCTACGATTGCGGCCATGAAAAAACTGATTGTGTCTTTGTGTGCGTTCGCCGCCCTGCTTGCCTGCGAACCGAACGCTTCGGCCCTGGTCTATACGAACTCGGATCTACTGCTGGTTTTCCATCAGGACGGATATAACGATGTGACGTTTGACATCGGGTCAGTCAGCAATTACCTCAATCTTCCCTCGGGCACGGTTGTGGCGGTCACGGGATTTGACACGAATCTGTTGGCGGCGAATTACTCGCCTTATTCGCTGGCGGAATTTGTTTTGATGTCCGCGACGGAATTTCAAGTCGGCGGGAATTTGCCGAAGGACGCGGATTGGCTCACGTGCTCCGATACCAGCACGCCGCTCGATGTGAGTGGAAGCACCCTGGCCACCCAAAACGGAATTATCAACAGCATCGGCGACAACGCGGCGGCCAATACGTTTGACTCCCTCACCAATAGCTACGTCTCCGCGACGTATCCAACGGCGACTGTCGGGGGATATACCTACGATGTCACGGGTGGTTCGACGGGAGGGGATGAAGAGACGTTGGATGGGACGGCGGCGTTTGCGGTGGAGCAGAGCGTTCCGGGGACTTCGCGCTTTTTCCAGATTGGCGTGAATGATGATGGATCGATCCCGGTGTTGGCGACGCAGATTGGCTCTTTCTCGATGGATACGAATGGGGGTTTGACGTTCATCGCCGGGGCGGTTGAGGTGCCGCCGCCGGCGCCGGCGATAACGGTGGCGAGCGTTGGGGGCGTCAATACGATTAGTTTCACGTCGATTGCGGGGCCGCACTACCGGCTCCTTTATTCGAGTGATCTTTCCATTCCGGTGGCGAACTGGGCGGTAGCGGGGAGTTCGGTGGCGGGGAATGGATCGCTCCAGACACTTCAGGATACAACAGGTTCTTCGAGGCGGTATTACGTGGTGGAGGCCTATTATTGATGGGGAAGCCGAGAAATTCGCATAAATTCGCATAAATTCGCAAAAACTTTCGAAAAATGTCCAACAAACTTAAAAAAATGAACTCTATGAAACTGAAAATGACCGTGCTGGCCCTCATGGCCGGCTCCATCATGACGCCTGTCTTCGCACAGTCGGGCATCCAACTCGTTGTTACCGGTTCGACGGCTTTCCGGCCGGTCGATGAGGATCGGATAACGAATCTTTTTGGTCCTGGTTACAGCTCGACGATCCTTTCCGGGAATAACTACGGCGCATGGAGCGGCACGATGAAAACCGCCATTCCCAGTTTGGGAACCAATACCGTCACCATTTATGCGAGCTTTTCCGGTTCGGCCACTGGAATGAAAGCCGTTCAGTACCAGACACCTGTGCCTATTGTTCTTCCGGGTGGGACCAATACATCGACGAGCCTGACGCCCGATTTGGCGTTTTCGGACATGTTCGCGGGGGGTGCCAGTCCGCCCATCCAACCGTCGGTGTTCGCGTCCAATGCGATTCTTGGAGTGCTGCCGTTTGCGTGGGTGCGGGCGAATAATCCTCTTTTGGAGGGAATCACCAATTTAACGCGCGACCAGGCCCTGCTGCTGGAAGTCGCGGGAGGGTTGATGCCGGCGTCGTATCTCGGCGGCACGGTGACCAATTCGACGAACGTTGTTTATTTTACCGGGCGCAGCACCGGATCGGGCACCCGCATCACGACGGAAAAGGACATTGGTTTCGTTGGTTCGGCGAATCTTTATCAAAATTTGGGCGGCTCAGCGGGCTGGCAACAGTTTGCGGGGTACAGTTCTTCCTCGGGGGTGGATGGGTCTATCGCGACGAACGCCAACGTCATCAGCTACCTTGGGCTGCCGGATGTTGAGAGTGTCCTGTTGCCGACCAACGGGTGCGTGGTGCTGGCATATGACGGCGTTCCCTACAACACGACGAACGTGGAGAACGGCTCTTACGGGGTTTGGGGGTATGAGCATCTTTGCACGCGTTTTGGATTGAGCGCCAGCCAGACTGCGATTCGGGACGCATTGATTCAGACCATCACCAACCCGAATTACCAGAATACGAACGTTGTTTTCACGGGGAACTACTTCATCCCGTTGGAGAACATGCAGGTGCAGAGGGGTTCGGACGGC
>DATAXU010000202.1:0-8292 GCA_036272955.1 Verrucomicrobiia bacterium | reverse complement strand
TTTACCGTCCTTCATGCAGGCGTAGTTCGGTTCGTCGGCGCCGAAAAAACGCCAGATGGGGGTCAAGTCTCCCAGCGGCCTCGCGGCGTCAACCGTGATGGCGACGGGGAATGAATTGTCGGCGGCCGCGGAATAAAGCGTGGCGAAGAGGCAGCACAACTGAATGAGGCGCATCAAACTTGCTTAACGGGAAAAAATGCGGCTCGCAAGGAGGCAATTTGGAATCGCGAGCGGGATGGATTGCGTCGAGAGGGCTTTGAGCGCATGTTCATCGGCAAAAGAATATGTCTTTCGTTCTAGCTTTGGACCAGGGGACGACGAGTTCGCGGGCGATCCTATTTGACCGGGAGGGTGGCGTTCGCGCGACGGCGCAAAAGGAGTTTGAACAAATTTTTCCCAAGGCGGGATGGGTCGAACATGATCCGCGCGAAATTTGGTCCAGCCAATTGGAAGTGGCGCGCGAAGCGCTGGCCAAGGCACGCGTCAAGTTGAACGATATTGCGGCCATCGGTATTACAAATCAGCGGGAAACGGCGGTGCTGTGGGAACGGAGCAGCGGAAATCCCGTATGCAACGCGATTGTTTGGCAGGACCGTCGGACGGCTGGGTTTTGCGATGAATTGCGAAAGGCGGGGCATGAGGATTTGATTCGGCGAAAAACCGGGCTTGTCATCGACGCGTATTTTTCCGGGAGCAAGATTCGATGGATGCTGGGCCACGTTCCGGGCGCGCGAGAACGGGCGCAACGCGGTGAGCTGGCCTTCGGCACCGTGGATAGCTGGCTGTTGTGGAACTTGACCGGCGGAGCGCTTCACGCCACAGACGCCACCAATGCCTCGCGCACCATGATGTTTGACCTGAATACCGGCGCGTGGGATGACGAATTGTTGCGCCTGCTCGGCGTGCCGCGCGAAGTGCTGCCCGAGGTGCGTTCTTCGAGCGAAGTTTATGGTGAAACCGCGCCAGGACTGTTCGGCGTGGCGGTGCCGATCGCCGGCGTGGCGGGCGATCAGCAGGCGGCTTTGTTTGGGCAGAATTGTTTTAAGGCGGGGTCCGCGAAGAACACCTACGGAACCGGGTGTTTCATGTTGATGAATATCGGTGAACATCCCAAGGAATCGCGGCATCAACTGCTCACGACCGTTGCGTGGAAATTCCGAGGGAAGACCGATTACGCGTTGGAAGGGAGTGTATTTGCGGGCGGCGCGGTGGTGCAATGGCTGCGAGACGGGCTGGGGCTGATCAAATCCGCCGGGGAGATCGAAGCGCTGGCGGCGAGCGTGCCGGATGTGGGCGGGGTTTATCTTGTGCCGGCGTTTGCGGGCTTGGGGGCGCCTTATTGGGACCAGTACGCGCGCGGGACGATCACGGGCATCACTCGCGGCACCAAGGCGGGTCATATTGCGCGCGCGGCGCTGGAGGGAATTGCATTTCAAGTAGCCGATGTGCTCGATGTGATGAGGGAAGATTCCGACCTTAATCTGCGGGAACTTCGCGTGGACGGCGGAGCATCGGCCAATGATCTGTTGCTGCAATTTCAGGCGGATCTGTTGGGCGTTCCGGTGGTCAGGCCCAAAATAGTCGAGACGACGGCGCTGGGAGCGGCTTATCTGGCGGGGCTGGCGACCGGATTTTGGAAAACGCGCGAGGAGGTGCATTCGGCATGGCAGGTCGATCGGACGTTTGTTCCGAGCCGGAGCGCGGATGAAGTGGCGCATCGGCGGAGCCGGTGGGCGGAGGCATTGAAGCGGGCGCGCGATTGGGAAGAACGGACCGAGTATAAAGTTCCGCCGGCCCGTGTAGTGAATCAGCAACCCCTGAAACAGTGAAGCGCGAGAACTTTTTACAGCAAATCCTACAAAACGATAAACCGTGGGACGTGGCCATTGTGGGCGGCGGCGCGACGGGAATGGGCATTGCGGTGGACGCGGCGGCGCGGGGCTACAGCGTTGTGCTGCTGGAGCAATGCGATTTTGGCAAGGGGACCTCCAGCCGTTCGACCAAGCTGGTGCATGGCGGCGTCCGCTATCTGCAACAGGGGAATATTTCGCTGGTCATGGAGGCGCTTAAGGAGCGGGGGCTTTTGTTGCGCAATGCGCCGCACCTGGTGCATGACCTGCCATTCCTGGTGCCGAATTACCAGTGGTGGGAGGCGCCGTTCTACGGGATTGGATTGAAGGTGTATGATTTGCTCGCGGGCCAATACGGGTTTGGGCGTTCGAGGGTGCTTACGCCGGAGGAAGTGCTGGCGCGGATACCGACGTTGCAGCGAGACGGCCTGCGCGGAGGCGTGCTGTATCACGATGGACAATTTGATGACAGCCGACTGCTCGTCAACCTGGCCCAGACGGCGGCCGAACACGGGGCGTGCCTGTTAAATTACGCGCGGGTCGGGCGCCTGCTGAAAAACGGCGAGGGGCTTCTTTGCGGGCTGGAATTTCGCGATCAGGAGACGGGGCGGGAATATCCGGTGCAGGCACGATGCGTAGTCAATGCGACCGGGCCGTTTTGCGATGAACTTCGGCTGATCGACGACCCGCACGAGGAAGCGTTCGTTGCTCCAAGCCAGGGAGTTCACATTGTCCTGGATAAATCTTTTCTCCCCGGCGACACCGCGATCATGGTTCCGCACACGCGGGATGGGCGCGTGATGTTCGCGATTCCCTGGCACGGCCACGCCGTGGTCGGGACGACGGACACGCCAATTCCCGAAGTGAGCCTTGAACCTGAGCCGGTTGCGGGGGAAATTGAATTCATACTTGACACTGCGGGCGATTATCTTTCGCGGCGTCCGAGCCGCGCGGACATTCTGAGCGTTTTTACCGGGATTCGTCCGCTTGTCCGCGCTGATCGGGCATCGAGCACGGCTGCGTTGTCGCGCGAACATACGATCACCATTTCAAAATCCGGCCTGCTTACCATCGCCGGCGGCAAATGGACCACGTACCGAAAAATGGCTGAGGACGCCGTGGATCATGTCATCGTGCTGGCGCAATTGGAAGATCGGCCCAGCACGACCCGCACGCTGGCGATCCATGGTTGTCAAAAAGACAAACCGGCGGACAGGAATTTGGGGGGATACGGGACGGATGCGGCGGCGTTGCAAAAGCTCATGAGCGAGCGCCCGGAATTGGCGGAGCCGTTGCATCCGGCGCTGCCGATTTGCGGGGCGCAGGTTGTTTGGGCCGTCCAGGAGGAAATGGCGCGGACGCTGGACGACGTGCTGGCGCGGCGCACCCGGGCGCTTTTTCTTAATTCAGGAGCGGCGCTGGCGATGGCGCCGGCTGTCGCGCGAATCATGGCCCGCGAATTGCAACAAGACATAACGTGGAATGAGCGGCAATTGGGGGACTTCAAACAAATTGCGGCACACTTCCGAGTCGGCCCCGTTTAAACGCGGGGTTGCCAGCCGGGACGGTAGGACCGTTTCCAGAGCGCCAGGGCGTCGTCGTTTCCCTCGATCTTGCGCGTATTGGGATCGAAATTGATGGTCTGACCGGTTCGCCAGGCAATGTTACCCAAATGACAGAGCAGGGTACTTTTCTGGCCATCTTCGATTTCCGAACGAAGGGGGCGGCCATCGCGAATGGCGTCGAGAAAATTTGAGAAATGGACGGCGTCGGTGTCCAGATTTCCCTCCAATTTACCCGGAATCTCGCGCACGAGTTTGTTTTGCAAGTCATAAATCCTGGCTTTGTTAGAGATGGTCATGGCCCCATTTTCCCCGTAGAAATCCACGCCGAAACCAGCGTCCTCAAAGCCGCGCGGATCGCAGCTTTGGCCCTCCCAAACAATGCCTTTGTCGCCGAAATCGAAGGTTGCCACATAGAGGTCCGGCGTTTGCCAATCGTCCTGGTAATGATAGCGATTGCCGCCGCAGGTGATTCGCCGCGGAAGATCGACGCCCAGGCCCCACCGGGCGAGGTCGAGCGAATGGACGCCGTTGTTGCCCAATTCGCCGGTGCCCCAGTGCCAGAACCAATGCCAGTTATAATGAATCAAATTGTCTTGATACGGTTGCTCGGGCGCGGGGCCTTGCCAGAGGGAGTAATCGAGCCATTCGGGAACGGGGGCGGGCTTGCCGCGGCCAATTGAGGCGCGATGATTCGTGTACCAACCGCGGGCAAAATAGAGGCGGCCCAGCTCGCCAGCGTGCAATGCCTGGATGGCATCCTGAACCCAGGACCAACTGCGCCGTTGATTTCCCATCTGGACATGGCGTCCGTGTTTGCGGGCCGCCGCGACGATCCACGCGCTTTCCTCGCCGTTGTGACTCCCGGGTTTTTCAACATAGACGTGCTTGCCGGCGCTACAGGCCAGGATGGTTGCGGGCGTGTGCCAATGGTCAGGCATGGCAATCGAAACGGCATCGACCTCCGGGTCATCGAGAACTCGGCGGAGGTCTTTAGTGCCTTTTGGCTTGCGGTGTTGGGCCTTGGCGACGGCGGCGATACCCTTCTCCATCGCGCGGCTGTCCACATCGCAAATCCACGCGATCTCCGCCCGCGGAAGGGCAAGGTAAGCGGCGATATGGGCCATTCCGCGTCCGTTGCACCCGATGACGGCCACGCGCACTTTTTCGTTAGCGCCGCGGGCGGCGAGCAGGGGGCTGAAGGCGGTTGCGGCGGCGACGGCCGAGGTTTGTTTGATGAAATTCCTGCGCGTGATGGCGTTCATACTTTTATCATCCCATAGTCACTGAGTGTTTTCTATCATTTCTCGCTTGGATTCGAAATCGAAATAAGTAATTCTGCCCATCGCTGGAACTATGAGTAATCGCACTAATATATTGCCAAAGCTTGGCATCGTCTTTTTGGGACGCCGTCGGCCCGGCTTCGACATGGAGTGGGGACGCGGCATGGAGGAACGGGTGCGCGGATGGCTTGCGCGCGCCGGCTTGCCCATTTATGAAGCGCCGGAAAAAGCCGTGGACGACGCTTCGTTGCGGCGAGTGATGACGGCTTTCGAATCGGAGGGCGTCGATGCAATCGTCCTGATGCAGACCACGATGGGGGATGGACGGCTGGCGCCTACTTTGGCGCAGCTTTGGCCAGATCCGTTGATTCTATGGGCGACGCCGGAGAAACCGGACGGCGATATGATCAGCTCGTGCTCGCTGGTTGGGATGCATTGTTGGGCCTCTGTGTTGCGCCAGATGGAGCATGGTTTTGAATTGGTCTATGGAGATCCCGAGGCGGCTGTGACTCAGCGGCGGTTTGGCGAAGCGGCGCGAATGGCGGCTACGGTGCGGCGTTTGCGTTCAGTGCGACTGGGGGCGATTGGCGGACAAGCGCCGGGGTATTTCGCGATGAGCGCGGATCCGTTTGCGATTCACGCCGGATTGGGAGCGCAGGTGCAAACCTTTAGCTTGATTGAGTTTGCCACTGTCGTCAACGAGTTGACAGCGGAGGCGGTCGCGGCCGATGTGGCGAAAGTCAAAGCACTCGGATTGCCGCATAAAGACACTACCGACGAAGATTTGCCGATGGCGTCGCGATTGTACCTGGCGATGAGCGCGTTTATGGAAAACGAGAATTTGGATGCGTTGACCATTCGCTGCTGGCCGGAGATGGCGAACACATTCGGCCAATGGCCGTATCTCGGGGTAGCGCGAATGGTGGACGAGGGGCGCGCGGTGGCCATCGAAGGCGATGCGGATGGGGCGTTGTCGGGGTGGATTGCCGAGAGTTTGGGGCTGGGACGCTGCTACTTGTCGGACTGGCTTGAACATGACGAACAGACAATTACTTTATGGCACGTTGGCGCGGCGCCGATGTCGTTGTGCCGGCCTGTCGGCGAACCGGGGGGGCCGCGAATCGCGCGGCATTTTAACATCAAGAAGCCGTCGGTTATCGAAGGGACAATTCGGGAAGACATGCCGATCACGGTTTTTCGTTTATGGCGCCTCGGCGGGAAATACCATTTGACCGCCCGCGAAGGCGAGACGATCACGCCTAAACGGCATTTGATGGCGACGAATGCGCTGGCGCGAATGAAAGAGAATCCGGGCGAGTGGTTCGAGGAAATGTGTCATCAAGGGATGCCGCATCACGTGGCGGTCGTCCAGGGGCATCACGCGGCATTGCTCAAACGGATGGCGCGCGTCATGAACATTTCATACCATTAGGCTGAATTGACCACGCAATCGGCAATCCTGATCGGCGTTGGCATTGACCGCTTTTTGATGCTGGCGGTTTCGCTGTTTTGGATGAGGCGAGTCAAGAACCCGACCGATTATCTCATCGGCGGGCGAAGTCTTCCATTTTGGGTGCTGGCGGGGAACATCACGGCGGGTTGTATCGGAACGGGAGTGATCATTGGAGGGTCGGGGCTTGCGTATAAACATGGGTGGGCCGGATGCGCTTACCCGATTGGATTGGGTCTGGGCACGCTCGCGGCGGGCGCGATGTTCGCTGTGATGCGGCGCTACAAGTTCATGACTTTAAGCGAAGAAGTCGCTTCTTACTACAGCGGCAACCGCGTCGTCGTGGAGTTTTCCAACATTACTTTATTTCTGTCGCAATTGTGCTGGCTGACTGTGCAGATCATGGGCGGGGCCAGCGTGCTCGTTGCCGTCACCAACCTGCCGGTGGCAAAATGTGTCATTGCCGCCGGGATCATCAGCGCGAGCGTCACTATTCCAGGCGGCTTCAAAAGCGTCGTATATGCGGATTTTTTGCAGGCCATAATATTATTGACAGGATTCGGTGTTGTCACATCCTCGGCCCTGCATCACGCGAACGGCCTGGAAGGATTGCGCCAGAGCGTGCCCGCCGCGTATTTTTCTTTTTTGGGCGTGGATTCGTACGGGAGTTGGAAAATATTCGGACTCATTGTGGCGCTGGGATTTTCGGTGGTGGCGGACCCGGGGCGAAGGTCATCCATGTATAGCGCGTTGAGCGAAACGGGGGCGAGATGGTCGATGGTGTGCGCCGGAATTATCGTGATGATATTTTCGGTGGTCATCGGCGTTGCGGGCATGTATGCGTACCAACTCAATCCACACCTGCCGGTTCCGGACGAAGCATTGCTCTGGCTGGTGATGCACGTTCTGCCGGTGTGGCTGGCGGCATTGGTGGTCGTCTCGGTGACTTCCGGGATTTTTTCGTGCGCCAGCAGCAATGCGATGTCCGTCGGCACGTTTTTCGTGCGGCACATTTATCCGCTGGCAACCGGTGGGAAGTATCCGGCGCGTCCGCTGTTGGTGACCCATTGCGTGCTGGTGTGCGCGTTTGTCGTTTCGACGGTGATTGCTCTTCATGCGGGGGCCATTGTTAGCTTCGTCGTGAAATTTCTCCCGGTGACAATGAGCGGATTGGCAGTGATCATTCTGTTGGGACGCTTTTGGAAACGTTCCACATGGCAGGGCGCGGTGGCCGCGCTGGTGACGACGCCGGCGATTTCGCTGGGCGTCATGTTTTTGCTTCCAGACACGCAGATTTGGAACAACGCGATAATTCCGACGGCGGCTGGAGCCATCGTCCACGTTTTGGTGAGCGCGATGACGCCACCGGCGACCCGGAGTTTCGCGGAAGTGGCGGCGTCGATGACGGCCGAACGCCAGTCCATCGAAGGGAATTCTTCGGAAATTAAACTCTCAGGTCAACCATCCCCCACACCCATCTAATTAAATATGAAACTTGTAAACGCTAAATATCTATGTGACAAAGCTGCCGACAAAGGCTTCGGCATTCCGGCGCTCAACAATAACGGCGGCAATTACGACATTGGACGCGCCATTATCGAAGCTTCGCAGGAACTGCAATCGCCGCTGATCATCCAGTGCTACGAACCCAATCTGGAATACTGCGGCTACGATTATGCGGGGCTGCTGATAAAATTTCTGGCGGCCGAAACCACCATCCCCATGGCGATCGCGCTCGATCATGGGAAGACTCCGGAATCGGTTTTCCGGGCGGTGAAGGCCGGTTTTACGCACGTGATGATTGATTACGCGGACAAGCCGCTGGACGAAAATGTCCGCGGCACGCAGGAAATCATCAACATCGTCCGGCCATTGGGGATCAGTGTGGAGGCGGAAATCGGGCATATCATCAAAAGTTCGGACGACTCGGAAGCCCGGGCGCCCAAAGTAAGCGTCGAGGAAGCCAAGGAGTTCGCGTCGAAAGTGGATGTGGATTTGCTGGCGGTGGCAGTCGGCAGCACGCACGGGATTTTCAAAAAACAGCATGGGTTGGATTTTAAGCTGGTTTCCAAACTTCGCGCGGCGGTCAAGCCTCCGTTGGTGCAACACGGTACGTGCGGCATTTCGATGGCGGACATTTCAAAGGT
>DATAXU010000201.1:0-20638 GCA_036272955.1 Verrucomicrobiia bacterium | reverse complement strand
GTGACTGCTTTTTTTCGAAAGACGTGCCGCGCGCCCCTGGTGGTCGATCCCGTTTTTATTTCGACCAGCGGGCGGCGGCTTCTGCAATCCGACGGCGTCAAAACGCTCCAGCGCGAGTTGCTGCCGCTGGCTGCGCTGGTCACACCCAATCTGGCGGAGGCGGAGGTTTTAACGGGCAAAAAAATCAGGGAAATCGAAGATCTGCGCGCGGCGGCGGCGGATATCCGGAAATTATTCGGGTGCGCTGCGCTGGTGAAAGGCGGCCATTTTCCGGGGACCAGTGAGGCTGTGGATTTTCTTTGCTGCGACGAAGGGGAATGGCTCCTGGCCGCGCCGCGCGCGAGGGCATCGGGGCTGCACGGGACGGGTTGCACTTATTCGGCGGCAATCGCCGCATGGCTTGCGCGCGGAAGGTCCATTCGAAAATCGGTCGAATTGGCCAAAAAATATATTACGGAGGCGATTCATTTGAGCGTTGCGTGAGGGTTTCCGGCATCGTGTGAACGAGGACAAGAATGACGGATTCACCGGGTGTGTCCAATCGTTCGGCGGCGAGAAAGACATCGCAGAGAGCGCCGTTTTTTGCCTGCAACTGGCAGCCGAAGTTGCGCACGGATTGGCTGCGATTCAATTGCTCCAGCAAACGGATGCGTTGATCAGGGTCCTG
The DNA here is from genome assembly GCA_036272955.1 of Verrucomicrobiia bacterium. Taxonomy (GTDB): domain Bacteria; phylum Verrucomicrobiota; class Verrucomicrobiia; order Limisphaerales; family Palsa-1400; genus DATAUD01. The sequence goes on along the minus strand of DATAXU010000201.1, from coordinate 19,971 downwards.
CCAGAAGCCTAATTCCACGACGGTGCGTCCGAGCATATCATCCCGGTCGTGACCGATGAATTTCACGAGGCTTTCGTTGGCGTCAAGCATAATGCCTTGCTCGGGCGTCAACAGCGCCATGGGGACGGGGCTTGAACGAAAAGCGCTGGAAAAACGGGTTTCCGATTGGCGCAGCGATTGTTCCGTCTGGGCGCGCTCCAATGCTGGGGAACAAAAATCAGCCAGGGTTTGCAGCGTTTTAAGGTCGCGCTGTGCGTAGGCGTCTTTTGTGTAGCTTTGCACGCTCATGGCGCCAATGACTTTCGACTGCTTGCGAAGCGGCACAAAGAGGCGCGATGCCGTCCGTTGCGAACGGACACCGAACGCCGTGAAAGGAGGCTGCGAAGACGGGACGTCGCCGGAAACAAGCTCGGCCCCCTGCTTCATGATGCGTTTGTCGCGTTCCGAAACATCACGGTAAAGCCCGAAGACTTGCGTGCGTTTGCCATCGACCACGTCGAACAGGAGAAGCGGCACCGTGTAGCGGTAATCGGGGCTGTAAAGATGAAGATATGCGGCATCCCAGCGCAAAAGTTCGTCCGCGGTGTCGAGGATGGCCTGGGCCGCGGCAGCCGGGGTGGCCGTGGCGCTCAATTGCCTGCCAAGCTCCGCAAAAGCACGGGCTTGCCGCCCGGAAAATTGAGCCGCACGCCGCGAAGTTGCCTGCCTTTGCTGACGACGCATAATGTTAATATACATGAAGCACCGCCAGAGCGGATTTGCCAATCCAAGACTTGCGGTTGAACGGCGGCGCTTTTAGTGTTGGAGGCAGGATTTGGTATGCTGACATCTCACGAATTGTTTGGGTTTATGTCTCCGGCGCTCGCGGTGCGGATCATCGAGTACACGCACGATAATAACAAGGAACTGTACCGCACCGCCATGGGCGCCGTGGCCGAAGCGAGGAAGGTGCGGGTCGCCTTTTTGGAGCGCACGCCGCGCTCGACGCGCCACGCCGGCATGGCTTCGATGCTTTCGCGTCCACGCCTGGAGTTAATCGCAGCCAACCTGCTGAGGGAATGGCTGATGAAACAGCAAACGGCGATGCTGTCCGATTTTCTAAACGCCCTGGCAATTGCCCACAAGGAAGGAGCCGTGGACGACCTGCCTGCGACAGTGGAGGATGAGAAACTTCGCGCGGCTGTCGAGGGGCTGCTCGGCAAATATCCGGCGGAGGAAACCGCCGTTTATTTGAATGCGTTTTACACGATGAACGATGTTCATTGGCCGAATCTGGAAGCGATGCTGAAAAACGACCCGCGTCTGCAATTTGGCGGGTGAGGGCGCTGGCGGGATCAATCGATCTGCTGCTGGCGGGCGACAGTATCGAGGGTTGTGCCATCTTTGTTTTTCCATTCGACCCAGCCGTTTGCCGTTCTGCCCAGGAGGGCGCTCGCCGCAATGCTGGGCGAGCGAAACAAGTGATCTTCCTGGAATACTACGGAATCGCCGTCCTCACACACGATCCCGGCAGCGAGCAGTGTGATTTCAGCCTGGCCGGCCGATTGGTCCTCGGCGGACGGAGGATCCTCCTTGCGTCCGATTGACCCTTTCAGAATCAGGAATCCATCGTCGCGATACATGCCGCGAGCGCTGGCGCCTTCGCCTTCGCATAGGAAGATTTGTTCGCGAATCGGAATCACAACAACCGGCTGCTCCGGTTCCAGAGGCTCCGGGTCCGGAAGGAGCGCTTCCTGGAGGCGTTCGCGGTTTAAAAAGCTTACAAAGCCCAGAAGGCCCGCGGCGAACACTCCGACAAACATTGAGGAGTGAAACCAGCCGACGGGAAGGTCTGGATTGACGCGAGGAGGTTCGAGAGGCTGAATCACGACCGTCTGTTGCCTGGCCTGAAATTCCGAGGACATGGCGGCGATGATTTTGGCGCGTTCCGTTTGTTTTTGCTTATAGCGCTCCCGGCCGACCCTTAGCTTTTCCTGAAAGGACTGTTCGGCTTGATAGAACTGGGCCAGGCGGCGCTGTTCTGAGGCGGTTGTGTTCGTATAAGTTGGGCCTACGGCTACTGACGCGTGACTGCGAAGGGGGATGGCCACGCAGACCAGCGTGACTGCAACCGCCGTTTTTCCGTGGCTCAAAATGCAATGGCACATGGGCGGCCTATAGGCTCGTGCTGCTGGCGGATAGGCCCGTTCCGTTCGGAGCCAGTTCAACAAACGTGCTCACTTGGATAGGCTTGCCCCAAGGCAGGCCAAGATTGATGAACTGATTCGGGTTGTTGTTATAACGGCTGTTGACCCGCGAATCATAAATCAAATTCAGAGAGTTCTGAAATATGATCTGTTCATTTCGAGAAACAATGACTCCGTCGATAGTGGCCGCACCCTGCGCCAAACGCATCGCGGCGGCATGATCCGTGTAGAAAATCCCTTGAAGAGTGCCCATGTTATCGGTAGCCACCTGGCTATACGCGACCGGCACCCCAGCGACGCTCGGATACCCAACAATTTGTGACGCCCTGGCGGCAGTCATGGTAATATCCGTGTTATAATTGTAGTTGCCCTCGACCAGGCCATCACCGTCCGCATCATACCATGTGCTCATGGCGCCGTCGGAGTGAAGGAAGGGAATGTTATCGTCAGGGGTGCTGGCGATCCCATCCTGGCCCAGGTGCGACTCATCCCCGACATACTGCAGGCCGCTGCCCGGATAATTATAACAATAGTTTACCCAATCGGGGTCAGTGACATCGCCCGCCAGGATAGACCCTCTGACCGCGTAGGCGACCAGGTCATTGGTCGTATTTTGCGAAACCCAGGCGTCGCGGACGTTGGGAGCCTCAGTTTCCGGCGACGCACTAAAATCCGGGCCGTGGGCATAGGTGATGTTACCGGCGACGTAGAGATTTCCCCCGACGTAGAAGGTGCCTTGCCCGGTGATTGTTCCTTGAATGACAAGATCTCCGGGTATCACAACAGTGCCTTTAATGATGAGCGGCGCGCCCGGCGTGCCCACAACGTAAAGCCCGGTTTGAGGGGTAACATTGCCGTCGTTGCCACCGGGATTTGGGGTGGCGCTGTCCGGTAAAACGCCCGCGACAATTTGATTGGTGCCGATCCAAAGTCCGTTGCTGGCTGTATTGGCCATTGCGGTCGCGGTATAGTTGCTGAAATTGAGCAGGTTGGGCATCATCACTCGCGGTGCGCCCTGATGCACGAGATTGGTTTCATCCGCTCCGGCCAGCCCGGCAAAGGGAGGTGTGGCATAAGTTTGAACAGGAATTTCATCATCCTCAACCTGATCGGCCGCATAAATGGAACCATTGACGGTTGGGCCGTCCCTGAAATCAAAATCCCAATTGGCGCGTTGGGAGCCATTTCCCGTGATGGTGTTGCCCCACCACCAACCCCAGTTGTTTAGAAAATATTCGTAGTCGAATACAAGGCTGATGGGGCGAATGGTAATTTGCGACTGGAGGGTGCGGACCTTTTGATTCACGCAGGCGGACGCGGTGACGATAAAGACATTGGTGGGCAAATTGGCCGGTTGAACAACCTGCACCCATGCGCCGTTGAAGGTGCTTTCACCGTCGTTGGATGCAATGATCTCGCGAATCGGCAGCGTTCCGCGAGCTGTCGAATAGTAGTTGCTTGTACTCGGCCCCGGTGTCGTATCGAAGGTCGATTGAGCCGCCCAAACCACGGCATTTTCGCAGTCGTAGAAGGATTTGTCCCAATCCACGCGCCCGTATGCGTTTTTAATGGAAGTGCTGCTCATGATGAGCATGGAGCTGGCGCTAAGGCACATGATGGCGCCGATGATGACGACTGTCAAAAGGGTGGAGCCTTGATCGAGCCGGGGTTTTATGGATGGAATGCGCATGATAAATCAGGGGTTAGTCATCGTTCCGCATCTGAACCGCAAAGTTGCGATATATGCTGGCCAGGTTATTGGAAGTGCCCTGCTGGGAAAATCCGTTGTCATTCATTTGGAATAGAATTTTCACGAGCGAGCTATTCTGCGAGGAATCCATGTTTTGAGACGTGTTGAAGCAAAGCTCGGTTAATACGGCGCTCGGGCTGTTGCTCATCCATATCACTTGCGTCGAGGGCGCCAAGACATTCGGCGTGTAGGTTACCAGTCCAGTGGTGGAGTTGTAATTGATGTTGGCGGTAATGTAGGCGCCATTGCTGGGAAAAAATACGGAAACGGATTGGTAGCCCAAACAATTTCCATTGTAATCATAAACGGCGCTCGAATAGACGGGCGACATTCCCTGGTTGGCGCTCATGGAACGCAGGCAACTTGTGATATTGGCCTCGAGCGAGTAGGCTCTCTCTTCGACGGTCGTGTCCGCAAAGCCATTTCGTTGTTCCTGTGTCGATATGAGTTGCAGCATCAGCGCGGTCCCGGCGAGAACAAGGCCCACGGAGGTCGCAACCATCAGTTCCGCCAACGTGAAAGCCCGTGCGCGATGCCGACTGCCAAAATTGGTCGTGGCTGTTTTCATAGCGCCTGCACATCTACCGCCCGCAGAAAATCAACCTCAACTTGCACGCGTCCGCCTTTGTTCAGCGGGGCGTTCCAATTTACTTTGGCGTTGATTTCTATGTCATGCAGCGTTCCGGCAACGGTGTTTGACGTCAAAATGACCTGCAGGGTGGGATTGAGATTGCTCATCCATAGCAAATCCGGATAGAAAATCTGGAAGGCAGTGGTGTTGAGCGAAACCGCATAACTATTCGTTGGGATATTGATCAGGGGGGCGCCCCCTGTGCCATTATAAATCGAGTTGATGGGCAACCCCGGAGCCACGTAGGAAAAGGGAAGGGCTTTGACGTTCTCGACGTATTTGGTCAGGAAGTTCATCGCGATCGCCTCTTCCTTTGCTTTATTGACACAGACCTCGTCCACGACGACCGCGGCCACGCATGCGGCCACGAAAAGTCCAAGCACGGCAACAGCCACCACGGCTTCGATCAACGTGAACGCGGCCACCCCTCGTCGCTGCTTCCCTTGAGCGAGGGGAGACATGGTCCTGCGCGTCTGGAAAAAACCCGACGATTCCAGCGCGTTACTCGCAGGTGCCAAAAAGGGCTGCGTGTATAGTTTCACTTATCTGCGAGTAGCACGCTCTATGCCATCGCTTTAATAACGACTTTCGATGGAATCCGGCAAAAATTGCCAGTAGCCGGTGGACTAGAGAGCCGAAGATGGCTCTTGTTGCGTAATGCAGTGAAATGAACCCAGGCCCCAAATCAGCTCGGTCGAATCGATGCCGATGACTCGCCGGTCTCCAAATTCGCGCTGTAAGATTTCCAGGGCGGCGCGGTCGTTTCGGTGTCGATAGGTCGGAACGAGCACCAGTCCGTTGGCGATGTAGAAGTTTGCGTAGCTTGCGGGGAGACGCTGGCCCTCGTGTTGTACCACCCCGGGCATCGGTAGTTCCACGATTCGAAAGCTTCTCCCGTCGAGGTCGCGCAAGGTGCGCAGGCATCGCAAATTTTCGCATAAAATCGCATAATTTGTGTCGGCCGGGTCCTCCTCCACAACGGTTACTATCGTCGTCGGGTTGACAAACCGGCTGAGGTCGTCGATGTGACCATCCGTATCATCGCCGTCAATTCCCTCTCCGAGCCACAAAACCTGTTCAGCGCCAAGGTATTCCAGAAGATATGTCTCGATTGCGTCTTTGCCCAGATGCGGGTTGCGGTTTGGATTGAGCAAACAGGCGCTCGTTGTCAAAACCGTTCCGCATCCGTTGACTTCGATTGCGCCGCCCTCCATGACAATTCCGGGCGAGAAAAGTTGCAACTCGCGCAAGCGGGCCACGCGTTGCGGAATCGCATCATCGAGGTCGTATGGAGGATACTTGCCGCCCCAGGCATTGTAGTCCCAATCGACGATTGCCCGCTGGCGGCGTCCCAATTCGTCGCGCACCAAAAAAATGGGGCCATGATCGCGGCACCACGGTTCGTAAGCGGGGAAATGGTGAAACCGGACGCGATCCAGCGGCGTCCCTTCCGCTTGCAGCAAACCGCGCACCCACTCCTCCATTGGGGCGTCCCAAACGTTAATATTGACATCCTCGGCTTGAACCAGGTGGCGGATCAATTCAGCATAAACGTGGGGGACGGTTTCGTACTTGCCGGGAAAGCTGATTCCTTGAGGCCGGGGCCAGGTAAGCCACGTGCCGGCATGGGCTTCCCATTCGGCCGGCATTCGAAAGCCGAGCGACTTTGGCGTTGCGGAAAGCGGAGATCCAGTTTGCACGCGCCGTTTTAAAACACCGAACACTCGACGCTGGCAAACTAATTCGCTTTGGGCCACCTTGAGCATCTTGAAATCGTTTTGGACCCATTCCCCCGCGACTGCCCGCTACGGGATGGCGGCCCTCGGCGGCCTTCTGTTGAGCCTGTCGTTTGCCCCGGCGGAAATCGCGGGAGCCGCGTGGGTCGCGCCCGGCCTGCTCCTCTTCTGCGCGCTTGGAACAGCGGGCGCACCGGCTTTCCGCGTCGGTTTTGCGGGGGGATTGGCGCATTTTCTCAGTTCCCTGTACTGGCTGCTGGCGATGCCTTTCACGTGGCATGGGATACCGCTGGCGCCGGGACTGGCGTGGATTTCGTTGAGCGCGTACTGCGCGCTGTTCTTTGGGATTTGGGTTTGGTTTTGCTGGAGGGTTTTTCCCGGAAACATTGCAACGCAGGCGCCGTCTCTGGTGGCTGCCATGGATGGGTTCGTATCGGTTCCCGTTTGGAAACGAATCGGGTGGGCAATCCTGTGCGGCGCGGCATGGACCGCCTTGGAATTCACGCGCGGCCTGTTCCTGAGCGGCTTCCCGTGGAATTTCCTCGGGGTCTCGCAATATCGGCTTCTGCCCGTGATCCAAATCGCATCGTTTACGGGTGTGTACGGGGTCACCTTTCTTGTCGTCTGGTTTTCCGTGGCGATCGGTTCGTCACTGCTGGTTCTGGCGCGCAAACCATCCGTCCAGCGGGTATGGAGTGATTCCGCAGCGCCCCTGTTTGCATTGGCGGGCGTTGTGAGCTTCGGCATGACCAAATGTTTGGCCGTGCCATCTGCAACGCGGCATGTGAAAGTGGCCCTCGTTCAGCCGAGCATTCCGCAAACTTTGATTTTCGATCCCAACGCGGACGCCCAACGTTTCCAGGACGTTATCAACATTTCCAAGCAAGCGCTTCAAACGGACCCGGACATTTTGGTTTGGCCGGAATCCGCGATTCCCACATTGAGCGAAGATAATCAACACGCCATCGGCACACTGCTTGCCAGCCACCCGGTCTGGCTGGTTTTTTGCGCCGATTCCTCCGATATTCTGCCGACCGGCGCCACGGCAATTTACAACAGCAGCTTTTTGCTCAACCCGCACGGGACCGTCAAAGCCATTTACCACAAGCGCCGGCTGGTGATTTTTGGCGAGTATATTCCGTTGGTTCGATGGCTGCCATTTCTTCGCTGGGTATCGCCGGTCGGGGAAGGCTTCACCCCAGGCGATCGAGGCGTCCAATTTGACATGCCCGGCCTCGGCGCCAAAATTTCGACGCTTATTTGTTTTGAAGATGCCTTCCCGCAGGAAGCCCGCGCGCACGTGGATTCGGATACCGATTTCCTGATAAATCTCACCAATGACGGCTGGTTCGGCGACGGCCCGGAACAGAAACAACACGCTGTCATGGCGGTGTTTCGCGCCGTCGAGAACGGCGTTCCCTTGGTGCGCTGCACCAATAACGGGCTGACGTGCTGGGTGGACGCTCAAGGGCGGATTCGGCAGGTATTCCAAACAGGCTCAAGCATTTACGGGGCGGGGTTTATCGCGCCGGAGATTCCATTGCGAAATCCGGCCACGGGGCAAACCTTTTACAACCGCCACGGAGACTGGTTTGGGTGGACTTGCTGCGGAGGGAGCGCGCTGTTTCTGGTGCTGGGGATGCGGAAAATGTCCCGTGACTCGGTGGTCACTGTCCAGTAATAAGCCTGTCGTTTATCGCCCGACCGTCGTAAGTCTCTGTATTCCGCTACGGAAAAGCTGGCCGATTTGCTGGTACAAACCGTGCTTCTATCGGGGTGCAATGACAAACGGATTAAGATTTTTATTTTACTTAAAGTACTACCTGATGCCGCAAATATCGTTCGGGCTTTTCATTCTTGCGGAAGCGGTTTTCCTTTACGGGCTGTACCGGGCCTTTGTGGCGTCGTAATCACCAATAATCGTCAAGCGGCGTGAGCTGGTTCCCGCTGGAATTGACATAGATGCTGTTCTCCCAGTCATCCCCTCCCCCTTCAGATTCCCGCTCGGCCACTTTGATGTTCCCGGTCCGCGGCTCAATGATTGCGACGGGGATTTTGTTTTTCGAAAGGTAATTCAAGTCACTCGGCTTCAAAGGGTCGCACTCATTCATAAGGTTACGGTAAATAGGCTACCGTTTTTACGACGGGGCACAATCAGGGCAAGCTTGAGAGTTCGGATCAGGGGATTTTCCGAGGGGGTATCAGGGGCGCGGGAGAGCCGAGTGAATAAACTTCGCGACGTCTTTTTTCAGCGCCACTCGTGAAGGGGTGTTGACGTACATCATGTGACCGGCTTCGTAATAACCCATGGTCACGTTCGTGCGAAGATTGTCGGGCAATCCCATGTGGTCAAAAGTGTAACGCGTCGCCAGATACGGCGTTGCCAGGTCGTAATGTCCGTTGGCCACGAAAACTTTAAGATACGGATTATGCGTCATCGCGCGGCGCATGTCTTCGGCGACGTCCAGGTAACGGTTCTGGTCACCGCTAAAATCCCACGGTTCCACTTTGCTCGTCAGAATTTCATACGGAAGGTCGCTCTTGAATTTGAGATCGCGCCGGACGTAATCATTGAACGTCGCGGCGAAGGGGCCTAGAACGGATGTAAAGCTCGGATCGTATTCGGGCGAATCATAAACGGCATTCAAATCCACGCCAGTCATGCGGCCGTCGTAACGCCCAATTGTGAGGCGGTCTTTTCGCAGAAGCTCCTTGAAAAACAACTGTGCGTCCACGCGCATGTTGGCGCGATCGACAAAATCCTCCGATAATCCCGTCAGACGCGCCACTTCCTTGACGGTGGCGGAGCGCGTATTCGCGGGCAATTTGTTTCCCTGCATCAACGCCTCGCTAAAAGCGCCCAGCGCAAATTGTTCGGATTCCGCCAGGGCCTTCTTCCGGTCAGCCTGGAGGTCTCGCGGCAATTTCTTGTGGTACCAGGCGACCGCGGTTTCAGAAGGCAGGAAAAAAATGTAAGGCAGGTCGTTGCCGGGATTGAAACTGATCGTGCTGAAATCCAGGACCGCCGAAACCAGCACGATGCCGTTGAGATACATTCCGAATCGATTTTCCAGGAGTGAAGAAAGCCCCGCCGCGCGCGTGGTCCCGTAACTTTCGCCGATCAAAAATTTCGGGGATAGCCACCGGTCATAACGAGTGGTGTAAAGTCGGATGAAGTCCGCCACCGAGGACAAGTCCTGATCGACGCCGTGATACTTGTGGGCGTCTCCGAGAGGGACCGCGCGGGTGAACCCGGTGCTGACTGGATCGATAAAAACGAGGTCGGATTCGTCCAACAGCGATTCATTGTTATTGACGGTATGGAACGGTGGCGCCGGCAATCCCCCGTCCTCCTGGAGACTGACCCGGCGGGGGCCGAGAAATCCCATGTGCAGCCAAACCGAGGAGGAACCGGGACCGCCGTTGAAACAGAAGGAAATCGGGCGGTCGCCGGGAGTGTTCGTCGTGTCCAGCCTCGTGTAAGCGATGAAGAAGAACGAAACCTTCGGTTTGCCCTCCTCGTCTTTGATGACGATTGTGCCGGCGGTGGCGTTGTATTTTATTTCAGCGCCGTCGATGGTGACGGTGTTGGTGGTTTCGGACAGATCGTCTTTCTGTTCCTTCTTGTCGTCCGATTCGGAGGCCTTTTTTGGCGTGGAATTGGTTTCCGCCGCGCCAAAGGCGGACCTCGAAAAGACCGCGGCGGTGAAGAGAGCCACGAACGCTAAAATTCTAAAGTTCATCGTTATGAGTTCGATTGAATTCGACTACATCCTGGTAGCGGACGCCTTTGCCACCGAATATATCCAAGGCGGACCCAATCGTCAGGTGAATTTTGCCTCCGCCAATTCGCGTGACCTCCTCAAGGTCCGCCAGCGAATTGGCGCCGCCGGCGTATGTCGCCGGAATGGGCGACCATTGCCCCAATTTTCCGGCCAGTTCAAAATCCACCCCGCGGCAAAGCCCCTCGACATCCGCCGCGTGAACCAGAAATTCATCGCACCAGCCAGCCAGAGTCTTCAACGTGCCCGGTTCAATTTTCATCTCGGTGAATTTTTGCCATCGGTCCGTTACAACGAAATAATCGTCCCCTCGTTTGCGGCAACTCAAATCCAGCACCAGCCGGTTTTTTCCAACCGCGCCGGATAATTGACGAAGCCGCGACTCGTCCAATTGTCCCTCGCGAAAAATCCAGGAAGTCACGATGACGTGCGACGCCCCCGCTTCAAGATAGCCGGCGGCGTTTTCCAAATTGATCCCACCGCCCACGTGCATCCCCCCGGGATAAGCCGCCAACGCCTCGCGCGCCGCCGTTACATTGCCCGGCCCCAACATAATAACGTGGCCGCCTGGCAGATTGTCGCGCTGATACAACGCCGCGAACCAGCCCGCCGGACGCTCCGAGACAAAATTGGTGCGCAAATCCGCCGGCGCGCCAGTCAGGGAGCCGCCGACGATTTGTTTGACCTTGCCTTCATGCAGATCGATGCACGGACGAAACATGCTCAACCTTGCCCTAATTTGCGGGATTTTTCACTTGCGGCCCGCACGGCGCTCATGAGGACCCCACGCAGTTTGCCCTTTTCCAACTCATGCAAGCCTTCGACCGTCGTGCCCCCGGGGCTTGTCACCATATCCTTGAGAGCGGCGGGGTGCTGTCCCGTTTCCAGCACCATTTTCGCGCTGCCGTAAACCGTCTGCGCCGCAAGCTTCGTGGCGACGTCGCGGGGCAATCCCGAAGCCACCCCGCCATCACTGAGGGCCTCGATCATCAAATAAACATACGCCGGCCCGCTGCCGCTCAGGCCCGTCACCGCGTCCAGCAATGTTTCCTTCAATTGGAAAACCACGCCGACGGCGGAAAAAAGCTTTTCCGTCAAAGCGCCATCATCGGCGGTCGCTGTTTTTCCCATTGCGTACGCGCTGGCCGAAGCGCCGACCAGCGCCGGCGTATTGGGCATCACCCGAACCACGCGCGCCCCTTCCCCCAGGCCGCCCTCCAATTTCGCGATGGGAACGCCCGCCGCAATGGAAATCAGCAAATGTCCCGGCGCGATGTCCGGTTTTATCTCCTCCAACAACGCAGCGACATTGCCAGGCTTGACAGCGAGGACCAACACCCGTGCAAACTCGACCACGTCGAGATTAAGGTCCGAGGCGCGGGCGCCGGTTTCTTTGGCAAAAGCGTTTCGAGCGGCCGCCGACGGATCGCTGGCGCAAATATCCCGCGCCTTGACCAATCCCGCGGAAATAATGCCCTTCGCAAGCGCGGTGGCCATCATTCCGCTCCCGAGAAAACCAATCGTCAGTTTGCCAGCCATCCGGCTTTTCTAACAGGTTGCCCCGCCGTTCGGAAGGTTTTTGTTGAGAGGGCGCGCCTCTCAGGAAGAAATCCCTGCATTTGACTTGAAGACTCCGCTCCGGCGAGTACTGTACATCCATCCAATGAAGCCGCAGTCGGAAACGTCCCTGGAGAGGCCGTTGAGCGGAGGCGCCAAATTATTCCTGACCCTGCGCGCGAGCTTCGTCGTCCTTGCTTTCTACGCCTTCGCTTTCAGCGCAATCCTGTTCTTGACGCTGTGGATTGGTCTGGAAATGGCCGCCGGGTTTGTCGCCGGAACTTTCACCCGCGCGGTGGGCGTTCGCCGGGCGTTGCGAAATCATTTCGGGCTGTTGCGCGCTTTCCTGGGCAGTTTCCGCCTCGATAAAAGCATTGAAGCACGGGTGAAATTGGATCCGGCCGACGCGCCGGAGTTATTTACCATGATCGAATCGGCCTGCCTTCGGACGCAGGTCCCGTTTCCCCGCGAAGTTTTTGTGGAGATGCACCTCAATGCCTGGGTGCGTTTGAAAGGCTGGCGGCGCGGAACAGGAACGGTTGTTTTGGGTCTTGGATATGATCTGCTGGCCGGTTTGACAGCGGGAGAACTGGAGGCGGTGCTGGCGCATGAATTGACCCATGCCCGGCTGACTCAGCGCGCCGTCCGGGACGGACTCGCGCGCGGCTTGGAACGGGCGGTGCAACTTGTCCGCAACCTCGCCCTGGCGGGCCGCCACCGAAAGGCAGCCTCTTCAGTTTTAAGACAGGTGTTTTTGGCCATGTCAGACGCGCTCGCGACCAGCGCCGCGAAATGGATCGCCGCTGTTTCGCGCCAGGAAGAGTTCGATGCCGATTGGGGCGCGGCGGAACTTTGCGGGGCGCCCATGGCGCGTGCGACGCTGATAAAAGTCCAATCTCTCAGCCGGTTCACCGCGCGCCTGCCGTGGCGCGAAAGGGTGGCCCAGCTTCAGGCCCACGCGTTTCGACCCTGGCTCGTCAAGGAACTGTCCGCTGTCAAGTCGATGGATACGCTGGAGATCGCCGCAGAGATTGCGGACCGTTTTTCGACGCATCCGTTATTGCGCGAAAGGTTGAACGCGTTGCCTGCCAGCGGCACAGCGACTGAATCGGATGAACGCACCGCGATTGATTTGATCCCGGAGGCGGACGCACTGGCGGAAACTCTCATGGCCAGGATCGAGCAAACGTTCATCGAGCGGGAGGAACGCGACAGCAGGGCGTTGCGTCGCTGGGCGAGGCAAATGCGCGAAGCCACTGGAATTCGGCCGGTGCAGCTTGTGGGGGCGAGCCTGGTCGTTGCGGCGGAAGTCGCGGGAGTGGCGGCCTGGATCGTGGGCGCGACTGTTCAAGCGGCGCTGGTCATTCTCATCACGTCCATTTTGGGTTTGCTCCTGTATTGGCATGGCCGATGGCGCGACCGCTTCGCCCTTCCTGTCCCGGATTTTGGTCTTCTGAAGAAAGCGTGGCCGTGCAGCAGCGCTGTCACGCCGGAAAAAATCGCGGAGATCGAGGCGGATTTTCGACAGCGCGTCAAGACTGCCAATAAAACCGCATCGACAACCCTGGCGGCCAAAAGCGTCCATGCATTGGGGGAATGCGACTATCTGAAAGCGGGCGTCACCGCCAAATTGTGCCTGGAGGAAAATCCGAATTCGCTCCAACCCGCGCTCATTGCGGCCATCGCCTCGGCGTGGCTGGGACATGGGGAGGCCACCACCCGCGCATTGGCCGTGGTGCAGGAACAGGTCGGATTGCGGGGAGAGTCAGTCTGCTGGGGAGTGGCGTGGACATACATGCTGCGAGGGAACTGGGCGCGCGCCGAGGCATTGCTGGATCAAATATTGGATAAACAACCCGACAACCCGACGCTGCTGAACCTGCGCGCGCTTTGCCAGTCTCGTCGCGGAAAAATTCAAAGCGCCATCATCAGCGCGCGCCGGGCCTGTCATCCGCAAGCGGTAAATCGCGAACACGCCAAGTTCCTCATCGATCTCCTGCTCGAAGGCGGCTATTTGCGCGAAGCCCAGGAATGGCTGCGCCCGTTGGACAAAACGATCCAGTACGACCAGGAACTAATGCTGACGGCCACCCGTCTCGATTTGTTATTGCACGACTTCGAAGTCGCCGACCATTGGGCCGAAGCCCTTGTCAGCCTCGCGCCGCCAGCCTATATGATCGTGCGCCTGGCGGCCATTTACGAATTGGCGCGACGATTTGACGAAGCCACCCGTTTTTATCGGAGCGCGTTGGAGGAGGCTTTTTATCCCGATGCGTGCCTGGGCTTGGCGCGCCTGGAGGCGGAACGAAACAATTTCCCCGCCGCGCAACAGCACGCCTTGAACGCGCTGAATCTTCGACAGGCCCTGGGCCAATACGCCACGCCGCCCTTGGAATTGCTTGGGCCGATTCTCAACCAATTGGCCGCGCTGGAACCTCCAAGTCGTTTTTGCCACGCGTGGACGGCGACACTGGCTGCCAACTCATTGCTGTCACTCGTTCCAGAAAGATTTGTCGTTTATGCGCCGAACCAAAACCAGGCCCAGCATTACTTGAACATCGTTCTCGCCGCCATGTCGGGAAGCGGGTCGCGGCTGTTGGCTGTCAGCATCGCCTGGCAACTTTCGCCGCCGGAGCACCAGCCTTTCGGCATGGCGAGTCCCGGCGTGCAGGCGCTGTCGGACGGCCGCGACGCCATTTTCTTCCGTGCATTCCGGCGGCGTGGCCCGTGGGCGCCGCACTACACCCAGGTTCACAGCTCGGTGGATGTCATCCAACCGCTGTCCGAGTGCGCATGACCGCATTCTGCTTTTCCACTTCCAACTTTTATCCCGCTCGTCCTGGGGTATGCTGTTGGAAATGACAAAGGACCAAATAGCGGAAACTCTGACGGACATCGCCACGCTGCTGGAGCTTAAAGGTGAAAATCCCTTCAAATCCCGCGCCTACGTCAACGCCGCCCGCACCATCGAAACCGCCACCGAACCGCTGGAAACAATTTTTTGCCCGGACTCCAAAAACCGCCTCAAAGGCATCGGCGACAGCATTCACGAGAAAATTTGCGAGATGCTCCAGACGGGCAAGCTTGCATATTATGAGGAACTGAAAAGTTCGATTCCTCCCGGTCTCGTCGCGCTTTTGAACATCCCCGGCCTTGGCCCAAAAAAAGTCAAGGCGCTCCACGATAAGCTCGGCGTCGCATCGGTTGAACAGCTCGAGCAGGCCTGCCGCGAAGGAAAGGTCGCCAAGCTCGATGGCTTCGGCGAAAAATCCCAAACCAAAATCACCGAAGGGATCAACTTTCGCCGCCAATATGCGTCTCGTCATCTCCTGGCCGAAGCGCTGTTGGCCGCCGAACCGATCCTGGAAAGTTTGCGCTCGCATCCCGACGTGACGCGTTGCAGCACGGCGGGAAGTCTCCGGCGTTGCAAGGAGATTATCGGCGACATCGACTTTCTTGTTTCCTCCAGGAATCCCGCCGCGGTTCTTGATTATTTCACGCAGCAACAGGGAATCATCAGCGTGTCGGCCAAGGGAGAAACCAAGGCCAGCGTCGTCCTGACAGGCGGTATTCAGGCCGATTTGCGAGTGGTCCAGGATTCAGAATTTCCGTTTGCGCTGGCGTATTTTACGGGCAGCAAAGAGCACAATATCGTCATGCGTCAGCGCGCGATCCAACGCGGCTTGCGGCTCAATGAATACGGCCTCTTCAAGTCCGACGTCGAAACCCGCGATCCAAAATTGCTCACGCCCTGCAACACGGAGGAGGAGATTTTTCAGCAGCTTGGGCTGGGCTACGTCCCCCCGGAATTGCGCGAGGACGCGGGCGAATTTGTCGCCGCCGAAAAGGGCGCCCTCCCGCGCCTGCTGGAGTGGACGCAACTGAAAGGCTCCCTGCACAATCACTCCAACTGGAGCGATGGCCGCGGCTCCCTGGAGGAAATCGCCCGTCACATGGAAGAACTCGGCTGCGCGTATTGGGCCATCACGGACCATTCCAGGTCCTCCTTCCAGGCCAATGGATTGCAACCCGCGCGCGTGCGCGAGCAGATCGCGGAAATCCAGTCGCTCAACCGGAAGCTCTCCGGGGAAGGGGCGGAGTTCCAGTTGTTGACGGGGTCTGAAGTGGACATTCTCATTGACGGCACTCTGGATTTTGACGACGGCTTGCTCGCGGAATTGGACGTCGTCGTGGCCAGCATTCACCAGGGCTTCTCCCAGAGCGAGGCGGAAACGACCCGGCGGTTGATTGCCGCCGCGGAAAATCCGTTCGTCCACATGCTCGGCCATTTGACGGGCCGTCTCTTGCTTGAACGCGAACCGTACAAGGTGAATCAAAACGCCGTCATCGACGCCTGCGCCGCCACCGGAACGTGGATTGAGTTGAATGCCAGCCCGTCACGATTCGATCTCGACTGGCGTTTGTGGCATCAGGCAAAGGACAAAGGCGTCAAGTGCGTCATCAATTGCGACGCCCACCGCCTGGAGCACGTCCAATTTCTCCGCCTCGGTGCCGGTGTCGCGCGCAAGGGCTGGCTTGAGGCCACGGACGTCATCAATACCCTGCCGTTGAATAAATTGAGAACAGAATTGAAACGCAAACGTTCCAAATAATCATATCTTCATATCAAGATATGTTGATTTTTGGTTTGCCAATCGTGAGTTGATCTTTTACCTTGTTCCTATCAAATGAACGATAAGGCCAGTCAATACTCCGACCGCGTGAACGCGCTGCTTCGTTTGCTGCGCGAACGCATTGTCATTCTCGACGGAGCGATGGGCACGATGATTCAAACCTACCGCCTCGATGAAGCCGCTTATCGCGGCGAACGATTCCGCGATTGGCCGCGCGACGTAAAAGGAAATAACGACCTCCTGAATCTGACCCGTCCCCACGTCGTCCGCGAGATTCACCGGCGCTACTTTGAGGCCGGCGCGGACATCATCGAAACCAATACTTTTAATTGCACGTCCATTTCAATGGCGGATTACGGAATGGAATCGCTGGCCCATGAATTGAACGTCGCCGGAGCGCAAAATGCACGCGCCGCGGCGGACGAAGTCATGGCCGCCAATCCGGGCCGCGTGTGTCTGGTGGCGGGGGCGCTCGGTCCGACCAACAAAACGGCGTCGATTTCGGGTGATGTCAACAATCCAGCCGCGCGTGGCGTCACGTACGATCAATTGGTCGCCGCCTATTACGATCAGGCGGGCGCACTGCTCGAAGGCGGCGCGGACGTGCTTTTGGTCGAGACGGTTTTTGATTCGCTCAATTCCAAAGCCGCGTTGTTCGCGATTGCCAAATTGTTCGACACACGTCCGCGCGTCCCCGTGATGCTTTCGTTTACGATCACGGATTTAAGCGGGCGCACCCTTTCCGGCCAGACCGTCGAGGCGTATTGGAATTCCGTGTCGCATTTTCCGTTGTTGAGCATTGGAATTAATTGCGCGCTGGGGCCGAAGGAAATGAGACCGTTCATCGAGGAGCTTTCCGGGTTGGCGCCGATTTATATCAGCGCGTATCCCAACGCCGGCCTGCCCAACCCGATGCTTCCCACTGGTTTTCCGGAAACGCCCGAAACGCTCGCGCCCCAACTGGCGGATTGGGCGAAGTCCGGCTGGCTCAACATCGTCGGTGGGTGTTGCGGAACGACTCCCGCGCACATCAAATCGCTGGCGCAGGCCGCCCGCGCATTCCCGCCTCGCAAGCCCGCGCAGGTTGAGTCTTTTTTGCGCCTGAGCGGCCTGGAGGCGCTGACCATTCGGCCGGACACCAATTTCGTCAATATCGGCGAACGCACCAACATCACCGGCTCGCCGAAATTCTCCCAACTCATACTCGGCGGCAAATTCGAGGAAGCCCTGGCCGTCGCCAGGCAGCAAGTCCTCAATGGCGCGCAGATTATCGATATCAACATGGACGAGGGGATGCTCGATGGCGTCAAGGCCATGACCCATTTTCTCAACCTGATCGCTTCGGAGCCGGACATTTCCCGCGTGCCGATTATGATTGACAGCTCGCGGTGGCCGGTCATCGAGGCCGGGCTGAAGTGTGTTCAGGGAAAGCCGGTCGTCAATTCCATCAGCCTCAAGGAGGGCGAGGAAAAATTTCTGGCCCAGGCCGCATTGGTGCGACGTTACGGGGCGGCCGTCGTTGTCATGGCGTTTGACGAACAGGGCCAGGCTGATTCCCTGGCGCGACGCAAGGAGATTTGCGCCCGATGCTATAAAATCCTGACCGGGCAGGCCGGCTTTCCGCCGCAGGATATTATTTTTGATCCCAACGTCCTCACCGTCGCGACCGGCCTGGAGGAGCATAATAATTACGCCGTCGATTTCATCGAGGCGACGCGCTGGATCAAGCAAAACTTGCCTGGCGCAAAGGTGAGCGGCGGCATCAGCAACATATCTTTTTCATTTCGCGGCAACAACGTCGTGCGCGAAGCGATGCACTCGGCCTTCCTCTATCACGCCATCAAAGCGGGCTTGGACATGGGCATCGTCAACGCCGGAATGCTGGGCATTTACCAGGAGATCCCCAAGGACCTGCTGGAATTGGTCGAGGACGTCCTCCTCAATCGCCGGCCCGACGCCACGGAGCGCCTGGTGAAATTTGCCGACACGGTCAAAAAGAAAGACAAGGCCGAAGTCGTCGAGGACGAATGGCGCAAGGAAACCGTCGAGAAACGCCTCGAACACGCCCTTGTCAAAGGCATTGTCGATTTCATTGAGGCCGACACCGAGGAAGCCCGCATAAAGTTGGTTCGGCCGCTGCTCGTCATCGAAGGCCCCCTGATGGCCGGCATGAGCGTCGTAGGCGATCTTTTTGGTTCGGGCAAAATGTTTCTGCCGCAAGTCGTCAAAAGCGCTCGCGTCATGAAAAAAGCCGTCGCCTGGCTCCTTCCATTCATGGAGGCGGAAAAGCAGGCCTCCGGCGGCACTCACGCGCAGGGAAAGATTTTAATGGCCACCGTCAAGGGAGATGTCCATGACATCGGTAAAAATATCGTCGGCGTCGTCCTCGGCTGCAACAATTACGAGATCATCGATCTCGGCGTCATGGTGCCGTGCGAGAAAATCCTCCAGACCGCCCGCGAACGAAATGTCGATATGATCGGCCTGAGCGGACTCATCACGCCGTCCCTCGACGAAATGGCCCACGTCGCTCGCGAAATGCAGCGCCAGGGCTTTCGCGTTCCGCTCTTGATTGGCGGGGCGACGACCAGCAAGGCCCACACGTCGGTGAAAATCGCGCCGGAATACCATGAACCGGTCGTCCACGTCATCGACGCTTCGCGCGCCGTCGGCGTCGTCGGTCATTTGATCAATCCCGAGCTGAAGCCTGCGTTTGCGGGAAAAAACAATGAAGACCAGGAAAAGCTCCGACGCCACCATTCCGGCCCGGCGGTCAAACTGATTTCCCTCGAAGAAGCGCGCCGGCGCCGCCCAAAACTCGCCGCTGAAATTGCCACGCCCGAATTCACCGGCGTCCGCACTCTGGATGTGCCATTGTCCGGCTTGACGCCCTTCATCGACTGGTCGCCTTTCTTTCACACTTGGGAATTGCGCGGTCGCTATCCCTCCATTCTACAACATGAAAAACACGGCGCGCAGGCCCGCGAGTTGTTCGAGGACGGCCAGAAACTGCTCCGCCGGATTGTCAACGAGAAATTGTTGACCGCCCGCGGTGTTTACGGATTTTTCCCGGCCCGCTCCGCCGGCGACGACGTAATCCTTGCGCACAACGGCAGCCCGGTGACATTGCACTTCCTGCGCCAGCAAATTGAGAAACCGGACGGCCAGCCCAATCTCTGTCTCGCCGATTATATCGCGGGCGCGAACGATTTCATTGGCGGCTTCGCCGTGACAACCGGCCTCGGTGCCGACGCCCTCGTCAAACAATTCAAAGCGGACAACGACGATTACAACGCGATCATGGCCGAAGCTCTGGCCGACCGCTTCGCCGAGGCCTTTGCCGAATACCTGCACAAGCGCGTGCGAATCGAGTGGGGCTACGGCAAAAGCGAAAATCTTTCCACCGAGCAACTGATCGAAGAGGAATACCGCGGCATCCGCCCCGCCGCGGGCTACCCCGCCTGTCCCGACCACACCGAAAAGTGGACGCTGTGGAAATTGCTCGACGCGGAAAAGAATACGGGAATTAAGTTGACGGAAAGTTGCGCCATGTGGCCCGCCAGCAGTGTCAGCGGCCTTTATTTTTCGCACCCGCAGTCAAAGTATTTCGCCGTCGGCAAACTGGACCGCGATCAGATCGCGGACTACGCAACCCGCAAGGGAATGGAACTTTCCGTCGTCGAAAAATGGCTGGG
>DATAXU010000200.1:0-17286 GCA_036272955.1 Verrucomicrobiia bacterium | reverse complement strand
ATGCGAACAGTATCAGATTGCAGTATCAGAATGTCAATCCGCAAATGCTATGCTAGTTGTAAGTTGTTTATAATTAACGAGCGGAAGGGTGGCTGAGTGGTTGAAGGCACCTGACTCGAAATCAGGCTTAGGGGAAACCCTAACGTGGGTTCGAATCCCACCCCTTCCGCCATAATTTGCAGGGACTTACAAATAAAGCTTGACGTTTGGGGACAGTTTGGGTACAAATTCGCGCATGAAAACGAATTTGTCTCCAATGCCCGGAAAACCGCTCGCTATCAAGCGCGGCAACGTCACCGTCAAGATTTACACGGGCAAAAACCGCGTCAACGGCACGAATTACCAGCAATTCACGCTGGCCTATTACGATGGCGCACGCCGCCAAAAGAAACGCTTCTCAGACTTGGAGGAAGCCAAACAGGAGGCGGAACTGGCCGCAACCAAGCTCGCCAATGGTGAAGGCCAGGTACTCCGCCTCACGTCAATGGACCGGGCGAATTACTTGCAATCCCTCGACACGTTGCGTCCACTCGGTCGCCAATTGTGTCTCGCCGTCGCCGAATACGTCGATTCAATTAAACTTCTGCCCGAAGGCACGTCACTCCGTGAAGCAGTCACCGATTTTGCCCGTCGCCATAGCACCGTCCGCGAATCCCGCACAGTGCCACAACTCGTCGTCGAATACATTTCCGCGAAGGAAAAGGCGGGCAAAAGCGAGGCTCACTTGCGCGACATGCGGTTGCGGTTGACCCGCTTCGGCAATGCAACCAAGCGGAACGCATTGGATAGCCGGTCGTAAGCCGAGTTGGTTCACGGAGACACCGTCCTTGACGGCAGCGGCCAGCC
This sequence comes from Verrucomicrobiia bacterium, assembly GCA_036272955.1. Classification (GTDB taxonomy): domain Bacteria; phylum Verrucomicrobiota; class Verrucomicrobiia; order Limisphaerales; family Palsa-1400; genus DATAUD01. The sequence continues at coordinate 16,440 of DATAXU010000200.1, read as the reverse complement.
CGCTGGCACCGTCATATTGCGGCCAACCTGGGCAGGCCACGAATTCCTCGACGCCGCCCGCAACGACACGATTTGGCACAAGGCCAGCGACCGCATCAAAAAGTCCGGCGTGGATGTCACAATTTCACTGATGAAGGACATCTTGAACCAACTCCTAAAACAATCGCTCGGCCTGCCATGAGACGGATTACCGATCAAAATCGTGGAGGAGGCGTCAAAATGAAAGATTTGCTTGCCCATATTCTCTGTTCCGCCGCCGACTCCATGTGGAAGCGCGACCCAACGCTTGGCCATTACCGAAGCGAAACGAAGCAACACGAACTGAATCTGGCCTTTCACTTTGCTTGCGAATTGAGGAACTGGTTTCCGGCATCGTGGTTTGATTGCGACTTTGACGTTTCCAAACGTGGGGGAACGTACCGCGACAGTTACGGGAAGATCCGCGAGCATAGAAGACCTGACACGATCTTTCATATTCGCGGAACTCACGACCTAAACTTCTTGGTGGTCGAGGTGAAGCGACTAGGCAATGCGGGCGGCGTCGAAGAGGACACCAGCCGCATCCGTAAACTTTGGATGCAACCGCCGTATCTTTACCACTTTGGGGCTACTGTTGTCATGGCCGATAACGAGGCGCACTACGAGGTGAGCGTATTCGCCAGATCGGACAGAGACGAAAAACCTGCCACTGCGTTGTTCAGCGATAAGCGCCCCCGCTACCATTTACCCGACTTCTCGAAGTGCAAAAGCAGGCATGAATGCGCCTCACTTGAGGAATTATTCGGAGAGATTTTCTCGGCCTACGAGCGTGCTTTGGAGCGTGGCAAAATTGGCGCGGGGCCAGTATGAACGCATCATTTGCCCATAGGTTCTTGAACGAATGGACTTTCGTCTGCGAACGGCACAAGGAAAAGCTACTGGCGAACTATTACGACAAGAAACCTTACACGCTTATGGTGCATGAGGATGAAGGCTGCATCATTGAGGAAATCGCCAAAGGAATGGGCCTACTCTGGGCGCGGGAATACTACGGCGTGGACGCCGTCTTTTATACGGATGACGACTTGGTGCCCGAAAGATTGGGCGGCACTTGGCTGCGCGGCATTAAAATCGCGTTTGAACACGAACACAATTACTATAAACGGCTTTACGAGGAAATCAGCCACCTGCTAATTGTGCATTCGGAGTTAAGCGTGCTCGTGACATATCCACCCTTGGGCGATCACCAGAGTTTGCGCCACATTGACGGCTTTCACCGGCTTATCAAGGGCAGCCCGCGACGTACGGAGCACAACGCCAAGGAAAACTTCTTGATGATTTTTGGCTATGACAAGCCGTGGGGATGGAAAGGTTTAGTTTACAAGGACGATGGATGGAAACAAATTGGTGGGATTTAATGCCAGCCTTTGTACAACCCTATGACCTTTAAGGGGCACACGCACGACGAAATTGTCTTTCGCGTCCTTCTGCAACGCGAACAGCAACGCCCTCAGCTTACGTTCAAACTCCTTGAGTGCTCACTCCCGAACAAAATCCGCAACCAGGTAGAAACCGACTGGCGTGGTTATATCCGGGCCGAGGAGCTTGAGTTCGATTCTGCATTTCAAAAGGCAGTCCGCAAAAATATCCCCGGCGTTTACTACGTCGTAATGGCGGCGGAGTACCTTTACGAGATTCCATTCCACACCGCGCTCGCTCATTTCCTCGACATCCAGCGTTCGCCCGGAAGTTTTAACGAGGATAAAATCTTTGCGCTGGCGGAATTCTTCGCCGAGCACGTCCGCCAGCACCGCGCAGCGCAGCAGGCACTCGCGAGAGCCAGACAGCAGCATCCGCCGCAGCACCCGGCAGCGCCCGGTGCAAAACCGGCAAAACCAAAAGGCCCCGTCCGACGATGCGCCTTTTGCAAAGACCTGATTCCGGTCGTCGGACTTTTTGCGCACATTGACGCCCACCTTAATCCCGCGCATTTAGGCACATACAATCCGGTGCGGCTTCCAAAGCAGAAGGAACCGACGCCGCCGCAGTCGCAACAGGACTTTCGCCCGGTTGCCGTGAAAAGCTCGCGGGCCAGTCACTTTCGCGGCGGGCGTTGCATCATGTGCAACCACGTCCCCATCCCCGGCGACTTCTACTGTTACGAACACGCCCCGGACTGAGCGCGGACCACCACAATTCAACCGTGTTGTGAACGGCGCAGAATATCCGGCAGCCGGGCCAGGGCCAATTTACAAAGGGGATGATTGACGGCGCATAAGGATGGGGCCGTCATGGGGATTGCAGCGTGGAATGAACGAAAGCAACGCATGTTTCGAGCCGAGCATATTCGGTTGGCTTGGGACCGGCTGGCGGCTGAGAAATGGCTCGCGTAACGATTTGCCCGTGCTGGCCAACTCGCTCGAAATTAGGAAATGACCAAACCCGTGCCGACGCCAGAAAGCCGCTGACCCTCGACGCGCTCGCGGGAATGGCGCACGCGGCGTTTTGTTCCAAAGGATTTCAGAAAACGCGCGCGTGAAAAAGTTTCAAATCGGTTCGCAGATTGCGGCGAACCAATGCCTGGAAATGCCGACTCCGAAGGACTGTGGCGCAGAACGAAAAACCGGCGAAGGCAAAAAACTGGGGCCACATTAAAAAGGGTCCGAGAAAGGCATTGAATCGCTGACAACCCGTGGCCCGGCGCAGACCCGTTCGACGGGGAAAAGTGGCCCCCATAAAGAAAAGACGATGACTAGCGCCGCCGCCCTGTAGATATAGATAAAAAAGGACACGCACCCAGGAACGGGTTGCGCCCCGCAAACGCGGTCTTGTAGCAGTGAAGAAGCAAAGGCCAAGCAACAAGACGCGCCTATGGATGGGTTGCGGGCCGGAAACTGCCGGGCAAAAAGGCGGCGTGGCGCACTGCGCTGTCGGTTGTCACGGTTGTCACGTTTCAGGAGAAGAAGAAAAACGATGACTTTCTCTCTCTTAAAAAACCCATTCTGACGGAACGAGCCTGTGACAATTGTGACGACCGTGACGACTGGCACGGGCGATTGTCACGATTGGCGCGATTGTCACGGGGGGTGGGGGCGAATTCTGCTTTTTTTGGACGGTCAGTTCCATGCGCGGCGAATTCTCTGATCATCGAGCTTCCTGTTGCAAACGCCACAAAAGTATCTGAATCCGCGCAAACCGCCGTCGGGGAACTTGGCTTGAGCAATCTTCACCGCCTCCAACACTTCCTCTGGCGGCAAACGCTCCGCAAACCGATACACTTCTGCCTGGTAAATGTGGCGCGGTCGCGCCAGCCATTCTTCCATAATTCGCAGAGCAGTTTCAACGGGATGGGGCACGGCAGGCATATCTCATTCTGGCATTGGGTTTTTAACGGCCCGGTAAATGCGCATAGATTTGCCGCCACGCGGCGGCGTGATTTCCTCGCCAGTCAACAGGCCATCCGCTTCCAGCCTCGCCAGGAGCGCCTTGGCGGCGTCCGGCGTGGCCGTAATGCGGGCGCGGTGAACATCCCGTGCGGTAACGGAGTCCAAACCTTTCCGCTCGCGGTTGTGTTCGAGCAATTCAAGGACTTCATCCGCCACCTTGGCGGCGGCGGCGTGACGGCCCTTGGCGAGAATGGCCAGTTGCGTCGAGGCGAACCATTTGACGATCCGCACGGCGTTGGACCCGGTTTCCTCGCTCAATTGCGCCTGACTGGCTTCACTGCCCCATTGAACCGCATGGAGCAGGACGGCAACCCGCCAGGCGTTCTCCGCGTAACGGGCGGCGAACGCGCCCACGTCGGCAAGATCATCGGCGCGGCGGTCCACAATCCGATTGTGATAATCATTCAAGACCGCCAGGGCTTCCGGTGAGGGCGTCACGGTATGCGGCTTGTCGGCGGCGTGGAAGTTGGCGAGCAAATCGCCAATGAGTTGCATCCATCCGGCGCGAACGGACTCCGAAAGGCTTTGCGACTCGCCTTCAATGCGGCGGGGCGCGGCATTAGTCTGGCAGAGCAGAAGGCGCGGCAGAAAGCCACTCGCGGACAAACTTTCCTCGTCAAACAACTTTATCAGCAAATCGGGCTGGACGAACCAGCAAAGCGCGAGGCAAGGGCTATTCAGGATGACGCTATCGCGTCCCTGACGGTCAACACGGACGTAATCGCCGGAGTAGGCAGAGAGATAAAGCGATTCATCGGTTGTCTTGCCGGGGTTATAGCGGCCAAGCAAATTATCCACGAGCTTCCGGGCATCCGCGCTGGCGGAAAGGAGCACTTCCCGAAGCACGGATTCATCGTGGCCGTGTCCGCCGCCAGCCACCCGTCACCCCCCCCGCCCCCCGTCCGCGTTTGCCGTCGCCCGCCGTCCATCGTTCACCGTCCGCCGCTATCCGCCGCCGCCAGTACGCCTGCTCGCCGCTGCTTGTCCGCCGTCCGTCTTCCGCTTATCAAAAAGTTTTGGGTACAATTGGGGACAAAGACGGTGCATTTAAATGCGACTTTTTGCGCGATGCCGTGTCCGCGACGAAAAAAGTGAACGTGCATTATCCCCTTTATTTACAACGCTTTTACGCACTTCCACGCACCAAAACGAAGCGAGTGCCCTTGGCTTCGAATCCCACCCCTTCCGCCATACCTCGCAGATCGAACAAATCCTCCCATAGACGGCGGAGGTTTACACCCAGCCCGGAAGCTGGTATCAGTTTCCCATGATTCGGCCAGAACAATTAGTTGGCGACGAATGGGCCGAGTGGTATCGGCTCACGCCAGTTCAACGCTGGCTGGAGAGCGAGAAACTTTGGCAGACCTATCTCGCGCTCGGAGGCTCACTTGATCCCGAACCCGATACGCAAAGTCCTTTCTTCGATGCGCGCGCATCGCGTTCACGTCTTGCTCATGGGCGGACAGGCGTGCGTGTTTTACGGCGCGGCCGAATTTAGCCGCGACATGGATTTCGCCATTCTCGCCGACGCCGCGAACCTCGCGCGGTTGCGCAAGGCGCTCGCTGAATTGCGGGCTCAACCCATCGCCGTTCCTCCTTTTGAGTTGAAGTATCTCCGACGCGGCCATGCCATCCATTTTCGCTGCCAGCATCCTGATGTGCTCCGACTGCGAGTGGATGTGATGTCCAAAATGCGCGGCGTCGATTCATTCGACACTCTCTGGAACCGGCGGACTACGCTGCAGATTCCGGGCGGCGAAAAATGCGATTTGCTTTCGCTGCCCGACCTTGTGCAAGCCAAAAAAACGCAGCGCGACAAGGACTGGCCAATGATCCGGCGGCTGGTCGAGGCGCATTTTTTTCAGAACCAGACCAGACCGAAGCCCCCGCATATCCGGTTCTGGTTTCTCGAACTGCGCACGCCCGAACTTCTTTTGGAATTAGCCCGCTGCTATCCGGCGATTTGCCGACAACAGGCGAGCCAACGCCCTCTGCTCGCTCACGCGCAATCTGGAAAGGGGGACGACCTGGAGCACGCGTTGGTAAGTGAGGAAACGGGAGAGCGCCAGCGGGATAAGCAATACTGGCTGCCTTTGCGCCGGGAATTGGAAAAACTGCGCCACGACAATTGAAATCACCGATGATTTCCTCTGGCTTGCGCAGTACCTCTCCCCAAATCTCAAGTGCGAGAAGCACCCGAACCCGAACCCGCGAGGGCCGCCCGCCTACGCCGACCGCTAAGCAGGTAGATGTCCGCCCGCACCTGTGTCAGTGGATCGCCCGAAGAATCTATCCCGTCCACCCGCGGCACAGGGTCAAAGATGATCCTCCGCCGCTCCGCCTCTTGTTCATCGACGCGCGATGTCAGGGTGACTGTGCCGAATGGAATCTCCGCGCGGCCCGCCGGCCATGTTGTGCTCGCGTCCGTGACGTCATCGCCCGCCGCGGCCATCTGCACGAAAATGCCAAGCTTGACCGGCTCCTTGGCCAGGCGCGGGCCAAGTTCGTCGAAGAGGAAGTTCGGGGACCTTGCCGCCGCTGCCTCATTGGAAAGATATTCCGTTCCGGCCTCGGGCCGGATGCGAAAACGTCCGTACTGGCTCAGACCGCCCGAGTTCGTGAACTTGAAAGCGGTGCCGGCGAAGAACGCTTCGCGCGCGAAGCTGGTGGGGATGGGCTTGGGCGTTTCCACAAACCGCTTGGCGTTCGGGTGGGTCGCGAGAAAGCCTCCGATCACCTCCGGTCGCCCGGCTCCGGCGGCGGCCGCGGCGCGCAGAAACTCAAGGAACTCCTCGCCGGTGTGGACCGGGAAGCCGTCGTAGGAATGGGCGATAATGTCCGTGTGCAAATGCGCGTCAAGATGGAAACGGACGGCGATCCCTCGGGGGCTGGAATGCTCGGGATCGTTGTCCGGGATGTTCGGCAGCCCCGTCGAGTTCGAATAACGCACTGTCACCGGCGTGGATCGCTGGTTGGCATGCGGCGCGCGTGTCAGCTTCGCCGCTTCCGCCGAGGGCGCGAACGTCCCGGCGCACATTAGGCCCTTGGCATGGGCCGGTCGGAATCCTGGGTGAATGCCTTGCAACTGGTCGAAAGCGTCAAGCAACTGCTGCGCCAGGACTGGATTGCCCAACGTGCCCGTCGGCATCCGTTGCTCTTTGGAAGATTCGTTTGGATTCATAAGAACAATTGGCTTCGATGGTTTCGATCGTCTCAGTTCGATTTTCCTTGACCCGGTGTTTACCCTAACGGCGACTTCCCACAAATTCAAGAAAGAATCCGGCGAGTGGAATTAATTCTTTTACGGGAGAGGCTCATTTCTTTTCCGCGAGCGCCTTAACCACCAATTCCAGTTCGTTCAACCGTTGTGACAGTGAATCGTTCTGTGATTTCAAGGATTTAATCTCCGTGTCTTTTTCGTTCAGTTTTTGGTCCAGCCCCTGGATGGCGGCCAGCGCCACGCCGCCTTCGTCAATGGTCGTGATGTGTTTGTTGTCCTGGCCGAGATTGAACGCCGCGTAAAAATCCTGCGCCATTGGGCTGCCGATCTGGCTGCCGCCGCTCGGCGCATTGGACAACGAGAACTCGAAGTCGTAGAGGCCATTGGCCGGGACGGAATTGGAATTCAACCGTCCCTGATAAGTGAACGCGCTGCCTTGGGCGAATAGTTGGATTTGGGTGCCGACGAGCAATATCAGCACGACCAGCAGATTTTTTGCCTTTGTATTCATGGGAGTTTTTAATTTGGTCATGGGTTTCACGCTAACATGTGCGAGCCTGCCCGGAAGATGTGCGTCTCGCGCGCAGGGGATGTGCGTCTCGCGCACATGCGTTGCACAACTTTGATAATTGGTGTCTGCCGCTGGAATTCTCTGTAAATAACAACCGCTTCCGGTAATGCTTTCCACATCGTTTGAAACCTGAAGCCGATTCAATTCCCAGCGGCACGATGCTTCGCGCAAACACGGCGGTTGCATTGGTGCTGCTCGCCGTGCTGGTTCTGGCTCTGGTCGCAGTGCTGGCAGGCATGCGCGCCGCGCGAAACCAGGCCCGCGCCATGGAGGCCGAGGCTGACGGGCGGTACCGTCTTTGGAACGCCTACCTCGCCGAGGCCAGGGCAGTGCGCATCTCGGGCGAAGCTGGCCGCCGCGAAGCGGCCCTGACGGTTATCAGCAATGCGGCTTCTTTCCGCGCCTCGACCACGCTTCGCACCGAGGCCATTGCAAGCCTTGCCCTCTCCGATTTGATCCAGGAGGGCGGACTCATGCCCGTTTCGCATGACCTGACCGCGTATGATTTTGATCCGGCTTTAAAACATTACGCGTACGGCGGCAAACAAGGCGGTGTGATCGTAGGCGGATTTGCGGAACGCAAGGATCTGTTCACGTTGCAAGCGCCTGACTCGGTCTCCGGCATGCGGATGGGCGTGGCGAATCTATGCTTCAGCCCCGATGGCGCCTCGTTGGCCGCGCGCTTTGACGGTGGCGCGGTGGTGGTTTGGAATTTGGAAACGAGAAAGCCCGTAGTGTCGATCAATGCGCAGGCGACCAACAGCGTATTATCCGACCTGGCGTTCTCGCCCGATTCAAAGAGGGTCATTTTCACGGACGCGAAGAATCGCTCGAAGCTTTCGGTATTCGACGCCGCCATCGGGCTTAAGCTCTCGAGTGGCGCCCACGTCGGGCATAGTTTCTTTCGTCTCCGCCCCGATGAAAAACAGGTGGCCAAGGTGGCGCGCGGCGGCGTGGAATTGGAGGACTACCCCAATGGAACAAATGTGCAAATACTGCCGCACGTCTCGCCGGTCAACCTGCTGGTCTGGGCGCCCGACGGCAACCGCCTCGCAACCTCGTGCGAGGATGGAGAAGTGTATATCTGGGATCTGCTACGCGGGACGCATCGTGATTTGCACGGGCACACTGAACGCGGTGTAAGTCTCGGTTTCAGCCCGGACGGCACAAGGTTCTTTTCCAGTTCAAGGGACGGAACCACCCGCGTCTGGAACGTGTCTGACGGATATACCATTGCAAGCGCAGTGGGTATCGGGCGGTCATTCAATCCGGATGGCTCCCGGATTGGTTTCGCCCGCGCCCTGACCGGTTTCGGCACTTGGCGGCTCTTTTGCAACACCAATTACCGCCTGCTTGACTGCCCGAGAAGCGAAGGCCCGTTGCTCACCCTGGACTTGTCGCCGAGTGGCAGATGGTGTGTGGCCACCCAGAACAAAGGCTTCCGGATTTGGGACTTATCGGCGGGCGACCGGGAATCGTATGTCGCGATGCTCGGTTTTCATTGCGCACGGATTTCGGCGGATGAACATTCGCTGTTTATTTGCCGGGACACGGGGCTGCAAGTTTGGCCCCTGACAAATTATGCGGCTGGCGACCTTGAATCCGAAGCGGCGGACGCCAAATGGATTCCCTTGCCGGACGCGCGCGGCGCGCAGGCGGTTGCCCCAAGCCTGGACGGGCGCTCGGCCGCGGTGGAATTGACGGACAGGCGGCTGGTCGTGCTTGACCTTGCCGGCGAGCGGGCGCCGGTCATCCTGAAAAACCGATGGAGAACAGCGAGCCTCAAAGGTCCGGCCAGTCTCACGGGTGCGGGGCGTTTTGCGATCAGCCCTGACGGGCGCTGGGTGGTCACCGGCTTTGATTTTGGCGCGGAGGACGTGCCTTGCGTCTGGGATGCTCGCTCCGGGGAACTGGTGACAAAACTGGATGCGGATACTTCGTTGGTGGCTTTCAGTCCCAATGGCCACTGGCTCGGGCTGGCGGGAACGGATCACTATTCAATCTGGTCCGTGGGCGATTGGCAAAGAAAAGGGAATTATGAGCGGGATGAGCCTACGTATGCGCACGGAACCCTGGCTTTTGCGGGTAAGGACGATCTGCTCGCTGTTGCCAGCACAAGGCAAAATATTCAATTGCGCTCGGCCGTGTCCGAAGAGAAATTTTTCGACCTTATCGGCCCCGAGCCGCAAAGCGTGAACGCTGTCCGCATGGCGCTGGATGGCTCCGTCCTGGTAACGGCCACTGGCAACGACATGGTTCAGGTCTGGTGTCTGGACCGGTTGCAGCATGAACTGGCCGGCCTTAATCTCGAATGGCAGGGACCCTCAGCGTCCGGTACTGCGCCGGCCGCCACGCCAGGGACGGCGGCGGGTGGGTTGCGCACCACCCTGGCATTGAGTCTGGCCGGGGTCGTGGTGGCGGGTATCTTTGCGGTGCTCATTTTGCGCCAGCATCGCTTGAGCATTGCGCGCTTCATCAGCGCAGAAGCAGAGACATCGCAACGCGACCGCGAACTGGACATCGCCAAGGTCGAGCTGATGCACAGCCAGAAAATGCAGGCGCTCGGCACGCTGGCGACGGGTATCGCGCACGATTTCAACAATCTGCTCTCGGTTGTTCGCATGTCCAACAAGCTCATCGGACGCCAGGCTCCAGGCGACGCGGAAATCCAGGAACACGTGACCGATATCGAACAGGCCGTGTTGCAAGGCAAGGGGCTGATCCGGTCTGTCCTTGGCTATGCCCGCACTAAAACAGACGACGGAGAAGCCACTGACGTGAACGCTTTGGTTATAGAAGCGGTTTCCTTGCTGAGCCGGGAATTCCTGAGCGGAATCAAGCTGACCATGGACCTGGAGCGGAACGCGCCGAAAGTGACGGTCGGCCTCGGCCCCATCGAGCAGGTACTGCTAAACTTGCTGGTGAATGCCTCGGAAGCGATGCAGGGCGAAGGCCGGTTGAAAATTATCACCCACTCGCGCCAGTCCCTCCACCCTCGGTCATATTTCCTGCGCCCGCATCAGGCGGGGCAATATGTGGAGTTGAGCGTGATCGATTCCGGGCCGGGCATTGCGCCGGAGATTCGCGACCGTTTGTTTGAGCCATTTTTCACGACCAAACGCAGCGGCTCGAAAGCCGGGACCGGGCTTGGGCTTTCAACGGTTTATGCCATCGCCGAGCAATGGGGGCTTGGGCTGAGTGCTGAAAGCGAACCGGGCAAGGGGGCTGTGTTCACCCTGGTGATCCCCGTCGGCGCCCCGCCTGTGCGCGAGACGCACACTGTCAATAGTTCAAATGGGGGTTAAGATCGAAGAACAATGACGGCGGAAATCATGGCTTCAATACTGATCATTGAGGACGACCCCAAACAGCTCAAGCTTTATGCCAGGGCGCTGCGCGCTTACCGGCTTACGTGCGTCTCCACCGGCACCGCCGGCCTCAAGGCGGTGGCCGAAACGAAGCCGGACCTCATCATACTTGACAACGTCCTGGATTCCGGGGAGCGAGGCATTGATTTTTTGCCCAGGCTCAAAAGCGCCGCCGCGCATGTGCCCATCATCCTGATTTCCGGCACGTTGCAAATCCGCGAACAGCTTGCCGCCCTTCAAGGCCCGCGCTCCGCCCATTTCACGCTGGACAAACCGGTTGACCTGGATGAATTGGACCGGACGGTGGAAATTGCTCTGACGGAGTGCGGATTCGGCGAAACCGTTGCCATCCTTCAATCCCTCGAACGCGCTGAAAGAATCGAGGCTTCCGAACCCGACCGCCGCTTCACCGAGCGCCTTGCCCGGCAGCATGAAATGATCAAACGGCTCCGCGGCGCAAAGGCACGCCCGAACATTTCCGAGTTATCGCGCGATTTTAATGTATCCCGCAAGACCATCATCCGCGACCTGCAAGACATAATCCGCCGCGGCCAACTAGCCGAGGAAATCTATCCCGAATGGAAACAGGAACCCCCGGCTGAGGATTAAGTTAAGTTAAGTCTCTCCCTGTGCCCCATATGCGCAGCCCTGTGCGCTAGTCGCACATTCTTCCGAACACTTCAAGGGTGCTAGTTTCATCCATCAGAAATGTTACAAAATTCCTGGCCTGCTTGTTCGCAACCGCACTCATGGCTGCGAGACTGAGCGCGGGGAACCTCGCCATATTGCACAATTTCGGCACACCGCTGGGCAACATCGGAGTTGACCCGAGTAGTTCGCTCGTAGCGGGGCCGGATGGGACACTTTATGGCACAGTCAGTCGCGGCGGCCTTCACGACGCCGGCGTCGTCTATTCGCTCCAAACGAATGGCGAAAGTTTTCCAATCTGGAATTTTACGGGCAATGCCGATGGCACGTACCCCGCCAGCGAACTCGTTCTCTGCCGCAATACTCTGTACGGCACCAGCGAAGGATACGATGCCGGCACCAATTTCGGAACGGTTTTTAAGGTCAACACAGAGGCAACGGCAATGGGGTTGTGTTTTCCATCGAAACCAATGGGATGAATTTCGATTTGCTTTACAGCTTCTCGGCGTTGGATCCCGACTGGGCGGCGGCACGCTTTACGGGGAGGCTTATTACGGGGGCGGCGGTGTGGGGACATTGTTCAAGATACAAACCGATGGAACTGGCTTCAAGACATTGCGGGCATTCTCGGTCGTGACGGGTTTGGGGCCGGAAGGTGAAGGGGCGAATCCCACCGGCGGATTAATCCTGAGCGGCGGCACGCTCTATGGAACCACCTACAATGACGGCCAAAACCATACCGGAAACGTCTTCAAAATTGGCATCAACGGCATGGGATACGCCACCCTGGTCAATTTCGACCCTACCCAGTGCAACGGCATCCAGGCCACCAATGCGACCGGCGAAAACCCGATCCTTCCACCGGAACATGGACAAACGCGCCCCCTCTGAATTGGACCAACGGCCAAGCCATCGGCCTGCAGCTCACTAACTCTCCCGCGCCGCCCGCCGCCTTCTACAGGCTCCAACTCTAGTTTATCAATTCAATTACCCACTACTGTTTTTGCAAGGAGGACTTGTCCCGCCGTAGCCTTGGCGACCTGCCGCCCCGAAACTTCAGCGACTTGCCGCGCCGCAGCCGTGCGAAGGCGGGAGGAGGAAGGAGGGAGGGAGGCGGAAGGCGGAAGGCGGACTTGATTCTTCGTCAATAAAAGTGCAAATAGTGAGGACCGACACCGGCACACTGGCACGGCAATTGACAACGACGATCACGACCAGACTGATTCCGGGGCAAAGTCCGAGTCTGAGTCGTTTGAGGCGTAGCTCTTTTAAGGGGAATCGAACGACTGTTTCGTCGGCGTTGGTCATTTCCTGTCAGGAGCCAAAAGTATCATTCCGTGTGGAAAACAACATTTCCATCCGAGTATTATGATGACAATGCAAAACGATATCGTATAGATCGGCAACAGTTTCCGTGTCTTATCATATAATGAAATCAATGAAGCAGGCAATGCACAGGGAATAAACAAGACCATAAAACAAATTATGGGGTAATTGATCATCCGTTCTATCGCGCCCCAGCCTCCGTTAATGATCCGCCCCTCAATCGTCGTTTGCACTACAGATGAAAGCGTCGCAACCAAAACCCAGTCAGTGATGAAAGTTGCACAAAAGGCAGCCACCCAAGGATTGCACCTCAGTTTCGCGATCCAGTGGCCATAGATGTTTCTTCGGAAGTACATTTAAGCGCTAATGCAAAATTTCGGGGTCAACTTCATACATTCGATTCTGCTGAAAAACCTTTTCGGTGTCAAGAAGAACCGCTATCAAAAGACTCTGCCCACGACCAAAACGTCGCTTATACGGCGTTTTAAACGTTTCTAGCTTTGACAGAGTTCGCGGTGCTGGAGCGGTCATTTTCGAAAATGGGGGGTTTTTCAGCAGAATCTACATTCAACATTTGGCCGATATATCCAAATGGGCCGCGTATTCCACCCACGCAGATTTTTAACGACATCAAACACGCGGACCGTAATTATTTAATTCCCATAAAGTCCTCAGTCCGGAATCTCGACCTCGACGAGCTTCCCCAAAGACACGAGCGATTCCTGCCAGCCAAGATAACACATTTCGGGTGGAATGACATCGGGCACCCCTTCCTGCACGACGGCCAATTCAGTTCCGCACGAAACCTTTTTCAATGTAATCGTCACCTGCAACTCCCCGGGCAAATTCGGATCGTCAAACTTGTCCGTGTAACGAATCCGTTCGTGTGGCGTCAGTTCGATATATTTTCCACCAAAGGAATGACTCTTGCCCGTGGTGAAATTCGTGAACGACATTTTGTAAGTGCCGCCAACCTTGGCATCCATGTGGTGGACCTTCCCGGTGAATCCGTTTGGCGGAAGCCATTTGGCTTTGGCGTCCGCGTCCAGGAACGCCCGATAAATTTTTTCCGGCGACGCCCGGAGCACGCGATGAAGACGAATGGTGTTCGGCATAATTTTCGTTTTAATTAGCGATTTGTTTGCCCTGTTCGCTTTTTACGCCTTTAACAGGCCGTTGAGAAGCGATAATTTCAGCGGCCGGTGATGCTCACCGCAGACTGTGGCATTGCCATCCTGTTCCGCCCTCATCCGGCAAAAAAGAGAGCCAAGCCCCCACGAACGAAAGAGCTGCAAGGCGCCAGCGCTTTTTTGCGGGCATTTTGGCTGGCCGGACGAGACGTTTGTTGGAGTCGCCCCAAAAGACCTGGCGACTTGTCGCGCCGAAGGCTCGGCGGAAGGCGGACTTGATTTTTCGTCAATAAAAAGTGCAAAAAGTGAGGACCGACACCGGCGCGACACCGGCGCACGGCAAAGGACTGACACCGGCAAATTTCGCAGGATCAAATCGAATGCTTCTGCGGTTATGGTCTGACTCGTTGTTCTCCCCACAAAAGCAATGGCAAGCACCAATCTATGCAATAACCCGGTCTGACCCCTACGCTCCCCTACGCTTGACCCCTACGCTCCCTTGCGCTCGCCAGCGTCCGCGCCTTGGACACTCGCTACTCTCAGGTCAATACAAAATCACCCTTCATCGCCCGCGTCAAAATCATCCCGGTCAAAGAAGCTGAAAAAGGCTAAAAAAGCCTGGAAAAGGCTGGAATAAGCCGAAAATCAAGGGCTTGCGAAGCAACGTTTTATTGCTGTTTCACGTCTTTCCACTTGGTCACATAGCAAAGCCACAATGAGCCGGATTCCAGGTTCCTCGGCAGGTTAAGATGGACATCGACGGGCGCACCATTGCTCAAATAGCTGTCAAGACGGACCGCATTTGTGCCCACTCGCAAGGTCGCAGCGTAGCTGTCGAGATTGTGGCTGGCGAGCCAATTGCCCTTGACGCTGTCCGCCGTGTCAAAGCTCAAATTCGTCGCCGGATTGGGGCCGTTTTTGAGCGAAATTGCCCCGGATACTTGAAGCGGTGGGTTGCTGCTATTGGATGGGACTCCAACGACCATAGAAAAATCAAAACCCTTTGGACATCGAAATGAAAATGCCTGCTGTCCGGGCTGCAATGAACAAAGCATTTGAGATTGGAACCCCGAGGTGCCCCTGGCCATTTGCATCAACAAGGCGGCACCACCGGCGAGGGCGAGTAAAAAGAGAACGGCGATGCCCTTCTGCAACCGACTCATTTATCTCTGCTCTGTCGAATGCGGCGCGCCTTAATTCCGCAGTATGCGGGAAGGCCGAGCGCGACGGCGAAAAATAGACTCTTTAGAATGGGAACAGAAACACTGTCGCGCACGACCATCGCCAATCCAGCGCCGATGGCGCCAAAGGCTATTATCAGAATAAATCGGGCTTTCATAGCTTATTTAGATTTTGGCGGTCCGCTAGTTGGCGGCCCGCCAGTTGGGAGTCCTTGACATGCCTCCTGACACAAAGTTTCTAATACACCACAGGTCGCATAACACCAAGGCGCAAGTCTCCCGCCCGGGCAAAACGCATAACATGCACTACCGGCTGCAGCACAGCCTAATTCACAAATGAGCTTCTGATTGATGTTATTAGGCGGACATGGAGGCGGCGGAGGCTTCGGAGGCCAAGTTCCTGGTGGCCCCTTTGGTGGCATTCCGGCCATTCCCCAAGGGTCAATCTCATCAATTCCATCGTTATCGGCGTACGCATACACGTTGGCACCGAATAAACTCTCAAAAGGAGCATGGAATGCGCGTAGTGTTTTGAACGCTCTAAGTTGTATTCCGATCTCGGCTAACGGATCCCTATTTGGCCAAAACCTCTGCTGCCTCATCTGGATTTTGGCTCCGCGCTGTCGATTTTCGCAAGAGACTCAAAAATCATGATTTCATTGGTTTTCTTTTCATTCGACCATCCAGTAGACGCTTCTTCGGCCAACTTGATCTCACTTGCCTCACGGTCAAACTCCCCTCTTTGCCGATAAAGCTTTGCTAACCGGGCATGCCCGACATAGACCTTATAAAAGTATTCTCTATCTTTCGTCGGCCTGACGGAATACACCGAATCGACCTTATCCAAATATTGTTTCAAAACCCAGGACGCGGTATCCGAAGATTGAGACATGTAAGCCTGCAGTGCCATTTGCTCCCAGTCTTCAAGGTCGGCTTTCTGTTCAAAAGCAATCAACTGCCCAATCCGTTTTCCTAGATATGTATAAGCCGATACTCCTCCTAAACTTATTAAAAACACAGAAGCAAGCGTAATCGCCAAGTAATGTCTTAAACGCATATTCCTTTGTGCGACTCCTTTAGCGGCTTGGTTTACTGATCGGAGGCGATGTAGTCGCCGATAGGCACTGCTTCATCATTTTCGTGGCATTAGCAGTGCAGTTTAACACCCATTTCTTTTGCTGTTGAAGGCAATACTGATAGCCTTGATCCGTTTTCATACACTCACATTTTGGTTGGCCGTCGAGACATCTGTGTGCCCACTTGTCAACTTGGTAAGCACATTCAAAATAAGAAAACAGGCCGAGACCATATAGATCTGCTAGGTTTACAGGATTGTTGTAAAGCAATTCATATAAATTAGGTTTGTCATCTAATTCCCACTGAATACCGGGAAGCTCTCCTAAGGGGTCTCTATTTGGCCACCTCTGCAAATTCGAGTCATAATATCGGTATAAATAATAGACCAAACCAGAATTCTGATGCCATTCCTTGCTGGAAAATCGATAAACATTGGCATCCGCCAGCAGGCCGGATTTGGAAATCGTGTTGCCAAACGCATCATAAAGATATTT
>DATAXU010000199.1:0-5480 GCA_036272955.1 Verrucomicrobiia bacterium | reverse complement strand
GGCTTTGGCGCTTCAGCTTAATCTGCTCGTTTACGCAATGTATGTGCTGTTGGGGGTGCTGCTCCTCTCGCGCTTTTTCACGCACGCCTGGATCGGTGCCATAGACGCGCGGCGTTTCGGGGGGGATGAAGTTCTGGAAATCGGTGCCACGACGGACATCAAAGTAGCCGTCCAAAATACCGGTGCATTGGCCATCCCCTGGCTCATTCTCGAGGATGGTCTTTCCATCGAGGCGCTGGCGCATTCGCCGATGCGCATCAAGGCCCAGGGCGGGAGGCTGGCTTTGACGCGCCTGCCGGCGGGCGAAACTCACGTGCTGACCTACAAGGTGGAGTTTCTAATGCGTGGATACTACCAAATTGGTCCGTTGCTGACCGAGACTGGCGATATGTTCGGGTTGCACCGGCGTTTTCAGGTGATCGCGGAACCTCACTTCACACTCGTCCTGCCGAAGGTTCTTCCGTTGCAAGGTTACAATCTCTCTTCACGCCGGCCCATCGGCGAGATCCGGCTTGCTCACCGGCTTTTTGAGGACCCCACGCGCATCGCGGGCGTTCGGCCTTATCAGCATGGGGACCCGCTGAATCGGATTCATTGGCGGGCGAGCGCGCGGACGGGGCAATGGCAAAGCCGGCAGTGCGAAAGCTCTTGCGTGGTCGGCGCGACGTTTCTTTTGGATTTTCATGCGCGCAGTTTTTTTGGTCCTGCCGCCGCTATTTCCGCCGAGCTTGCGATTGTCACGGTGGCTTCGCTTGCAAATGCGGTTTATCTGATGGGGCAGCAAATCGGTTTCATCAGCAACGGACGTGATGCGGCGGACCGTATTCGAGAGGAAGGATGGCGCGCGGAATTCATCACACGCAAAGACGCTTTGCGCCGGGTCACGGACCCGAAAAATAATACGCGGCTTCAACCAGTAGTAATCAAGCCGGCAAAAGGGGAACACCAGTTTGGCGCAATACTCGCGACGATGGCGCGGTTGGAGCACACCGACGGCCTGAGTCTTGCGGATGCGGCGCGCGAGGCGGCAGCCCGGATTTCGCGCGATACAACGGTTGTGGCTGTTTTGGGAAATGTCACTGCGGAGATTGCGGCGGCGCTGGGGGAAATTGCGCGGCGCGGGTTGCCGGTCACGGCTATTGTCGTTTCGTTGGAGATGGATGCGGTGCCGGATTGGGCGAAGCCGCCGGAGTGGGCGGAGATGTTGCTTTCGCAAGGGATCGACTTTCGGGTTGTTAATGGGGAGGAGGCGATTAGCAATTTGTGCGCGGAGGCGATAATTCGATGAAAATCGCAAAAAAACGGCAAAAAACGGCAACGGATTATTTGGTTATTGGCCTAAGTCATTTGTTGATAATGGCTTTGGTGGGGAGCCTTTGTTTTTTCCTTATCGAGGTGTTTTATCAGGGGCCGATGGGGGGGAGTGCGCGGTGGGTAATGTTCTGGTTTGTGATCGCTATTGTCCTTGTGTCTCGGATTGCCATTGAGGAATCTCCCGAATACGCTGCGTTGTATGGACTTGCGTTGGCGGCGGCGGTTTGGATTTATCTGGTCCGACTGTCGCCTTCGTATTTGTTGAACCTGGTGTTGCTCGGACTTGTTTGGTTTTGCGCGCATAAGCTGGTTTGGGACTGCACGTTGATCGATGACGACCAGGATTCTTCCGGGGAGGGGTTGTTGCAAAAGTCGATGCGGAAAACGTCGAATTCGCCCGGGCGATGGGTGATTTATTTTTCGCTGGCGGCGTTGCCGTTGTTTGGGATTGGGCAAGTTTTGTTGCCTGCCAGCGACAGGGCTTCGCACCGGCTGGGACTTGCGTTTCTCTTTGTTTACATGACTGCGGCGCTGGGGCTGTTGGTGACGACCAGTTTTCTGGGATTGCGCCGTTATCTTCGTCAGCGGTATTTGCGAATGCCTGCATCGATTGCCGTTGGCTGGGTGAAGTTTGGGGGAGGGATTGCGGTGCTGATTCTCATTGGCGCTTTGTTTATTCCGCGTCCGGGGGCGCATGTTTTTTGGAGCGCGGTGCGTCGGCAGGCGGACTATCGGTTGCGACAGGCCAGCCGTTTTGCGGCGGGCGAAAACCCGCATGGCGAAGGCGAGGGCCGGTCGGGAAAAGAAACCGGCGCGACGAAAAATCAGGACCAGGCCGACGCCAACTCCGGTCCGCAAAAGGAATCCGCCGGCGGAACGCCTCGAAGCGGGCAGGGTCCGGCGGTTCCGAAACCGACGCCATTGCCGATGGACGCGGCGGGGCGCATTTATGGGTTGATGCGAATGGGCTTAATCGTTGGGGCAGTTTTGATTGTGGGTTGGTGGCTGGTGCGGTGCCGGTTCCTGTTGTTGGAAATGCTGCGGTCTTGCGTCGCGGCCATTCGGGACTTTTTTCGCCAGCTTCTGGACCTGGTGCCGGCCCGCAAACCTGCGAAATCGCAAATTCCAGAGGAGGCTGCCCGGCGGAGGCGGCCATTGGCTGAATTCAAGAATCCGTTTTTTGCGGACAAACAGCACTCGATGCCGCCGGCGGAGATCATCCTTTATACCTATGATGCCCTTCAGGCGTGGACGCGGGAGAATGGGATCGAGCCGCACCCGGAACAAACGGCGCGGGAGTTTTGCGAGCGGACATCGGAACAATTGCCGGACTTATCGGCGCCATTGCGCCATCTGTCCTATCTGTATGCGCATGTGGCGTATGGGGAGCGTCTGCCGGGGGATTGCAATCTTGAGCCACTCGCCGAAATCTGGCGACGGCTAACGTGGCGTTAGGAACGCGTAGGAGGAACGGACGCGGCGCAGATTGTAAAGGGCCTGTTCCAGGAGCACCTTCTTCTCCGCCGCCTGCCGTTTGCGCGCGGCGAGCAAATCACTGTTGCGGGTTTCCAGCGCCAGCAGTTGGGCCACTTCGTTGCGGAAAGGCTGCGTTTTGGCATCGCCGGGGTTCGCAGTATTCCACTTCTCCATCGCTTGAGCGAGGGTTGCGCGGAGTTTTGCCTTGTCTTCCTGTGTCTGGCGAAGCGCGGGCCAGGCGGCGGCCTGGATGGCCTGATTTTCGGCGTGAGTCATCTCCAGCCATCGTTTGAGGATCGCGGCGATGTGCTGGCGGGGGTCCATAATCAGGCAGCGGCGGCTTGCTGGGCCTGCTGAACCTCTTCCAGATAACGGGCTTCGCCACCATTGCGGAGCATTTCGGCCCAACTCTCGCGGAGGACGCGCAAATGCTTGATGGTTTCTTCGATCGGCTCTTTCTTTTTCGAGCGATTGGCGTCACGAAGGCGGCGGTAGAGGTAATTGTAAAGCCGGCGGAAATTGGATGCGACCTCACCCCCGTCTCGCATGTTCAGCGATGCATTCATCTCGTGAATGATGGCCTGGGCGCGCAAAACGTTATTGCTGATCGTCTGGTTAAAAAGCGCGGGATCCGAATGGGAAAAGCCGACCAGGGCCTTTTCCGAAAAGCCGATGGCGCCATCGTAGAGCATCAACACCAGTTGGCCGGGCGAGGCAGTTTGGGTGGCAACTTTGCGATAAGATTCCCAGGGCTTGTTTCGGGGCATCATAGAGGCGACGTGGCTGTGATCACCAATTCTCTGAGGAGAGGTTTACCGCCATGTGTTGGGCGACCGCGCCCATCGTCGAGGCCGAAGGGTAGCTGGAATCGGCAATGAGCGACTTGGCGCGTTGAACGACCTCTGGGCGGCTGAAGGGAAGGCTTTGCAGTGAGTCTTCCAAGGCGGAGGCATTAGTTAGCGAAATACGATCCGAAGGCATTTGTTGTGCGGGCGCTGAGCGCGAGGACGGTATGCCTGCGTTTACGCCGGTTGTGCTCAGATTTGAATTAATTTCCATAAATTGGGCAGTTCCTTAATTCGACCGCCACTTATATATCGGCGGGCTTTTTAACTACTTTAGGGCCAGTTTGAGACACGGCCGCCAAGGATAATCGTTGAGATTCAACATTTAGGGTGAGATCATTGTCCAAAAGGAATGGGTGCCATTTTCGCCAAAATGAGCCGGCGGCGCTTCCTGCTGCTGGCGGCGCTGGCATCGCCGGCCGTGGTCTATGGCGACGCCAAATGGCTTGAGCCACACTGGATAAAAGTGCGCTCCATCAAGCTGACCAGAGAGACACCCTCGCACCGGATTGTCCATATTACGGACATCCATCATAAAGGTGACCGGACGTACCTTGAATCGGTGGTGCGCAAGGTCAACGCCCTTTCGCCGGATGCCGTTTGTTTTACGGGCGACCTGATCGAACATCACCGGTTTGTGCCGGAAGCGCTGACGATCCTGAAGGGTATCAAATCCCCGATTTACGGCGTGCCCGGCAATCACGATTATTGGGGCGGCGCAAATTTTTCCCACATCAGGACCGCCTTCAACTGCACGGGCGGAGCGTGGCTGATGGATTCGCAAGCAATCACCGCCGACGGCAAGATTCAAATCATTGGGGCGACCTGCCTGTCCGGGACGCCGCACGCCGTAATTCCGAAACCGGGAATGAAAAACATTTTTCTGCTGCACTATCCGCTGTTGGCGGAAAAGTTGAAAAACACGTACGACTTGTTGCTGGCCGGCCATTCGCATGGCGGGCAAGTGCGAATTCCGTTTTACGGCGCGCTGATCCTGCCCTACTGGGTGGGGCGGTACGATCTAGGGATGTTTCACGTCCCGGCGGGTCCGCTTTACGTGAATCCAGGCATTGGATGGCTGGGAACGCCGACGCGTTTTAATTGCCGCCCGGAGATTACTGCGTTCGAGATTTGAGCGGCAACGATCGGGAAGGTTCACCACGAAGCGCACTCCTCCGCCGCTCTTCCCCTCCTTCGCAGAGTTGCTTCGGAGGGCGGGCGAGCTTTGGAGGACGGGACAGGTCACGCAGAAAAATTAACTGGCTGCTGCGAAACAGCAAGCTGTACTGGGCCGAATGAACGGAAAGAGCTTGAATTGTTAAAAGTTGATTCTGCTGCCCCGCCCATTTTCGAAAACGAGGCATCACATTGTGCAGAACGTGTCAAACCTAGAAACGTCCAGAACGGGCTATGCGCGGCTTTTTCGCCAAGGGTGAAGCTTTTTGGTGGTGGCTATTCTTGACAGCAATTGAGTTTTCAGCAGAATCAAAAGTTAAGATGTGACCCCGCCCTTGTATAAAGGAAAAGTGTCAATAGTGAGAACCGACACCGGCACTGATGGTGGATCGGTTTTCAACCGCCCGGCGACATTAAGTTTTCTATTCGATCTTCGTGGTATCAAACTCGGATGACATTTGTGTAGTGATCGGGAAGGTTCACTACGAAGCGCACTCCTCCGCCGCTCTTCCCCTCCTTCGCAGAACCGCTTCGGAGGGCAGGCGAGCTTTGGAGGACGGGACAGGTCACGCAGAAAAATTAACTGGCTGCTGCGAAACAGCAAGCTGTACTGGGCCGAATGAACGGAAAGAGCTTGAATTGTTAAAAGTTGATTCTGCTGCCCCCCCA
>DATAXU010000198.1:0-21822 GCA_036272955.1 Verrucomicrobiia bacterium | reverse complement strand
CTGGCGTACCGCGACATGATCGTTCCTCTGCGCGTCAAATTGGTCGAAACCCAGTCCCTCGCCGAGCGCCACGAAAAACTTGCCTCGCTCGGTCTGCTGGCCGCCGGCGTCGCGCACGAAATTCGCAACCCCCTCACCGCGATCAAGGCCGCCGTTTTCATTCAGCAAAAAAAATTCGCGCCCGGTTCCACCGATGCGGCCGATGCGGAATTGGTGGGCCGCGAGATTCTCCGGTTGGAACGCATCGTCACGGAATTTCTCCAGTTTTCCCGCCCTGCGGAACCGGTGCTGGCGAATCTCTCCGCCCAGCAACCCCTTCGCGAGGTCCGGAATTTCCTCGCCCCGGAATTAGCCAAAAAAAACATCCGCCTCTCGCTCGAAGATTCCAATTCACTGCCCGTCAAAATAGATGGCGAACAAATAAAACAGGTCCTGATCAACCTCGTGCAGAATGCCGCCGACAGCATCGGCCGGGACGGCGCCATCACGCTCCGTTGCCGCACGGATCGCAAGTCGCTTTCCAACGGCGAAACCGAGGTGGTGATCCTCGAAGTCGCGGACACTGGCCACGGCATTGGGCCGGACGTGGAGAAAAGATTGTTCGACCCCTTCTTCACGACCAAACCGGAAGGGACCGGCCTCGGATTGTCGATTGCCGCGTGCATCGTCCAAAAGCACGGCGGCGCCCTTCAATACCAAACCCAGGTCAATCGCGGCACGACCTTCGGCATTATTCTGCCGCGCGCGGTCACATGAGCGCCGGCGCAAAAGTCCTGCTGATCGAAGACGACGCCGGCATCGCCGAGACCTTGCAGCGCGTCCTCGCGGGCGAAGGCCACGATGTCACCGTCGAACGCCGCGGCGACGAGGGCTTGGCCCGCGCGGCACTGGCCAAATTCAATCTCGTCATAACCGATTTGCGCCTGCCCGGCTTGTCCGGCCTCGAGTTGGTGCGGCAATTACACAGCGCGCAACCCCGTCTGCCGATCATCCTCACCACTGCCTTCGGCACCACCGAAACCGCAATTGAAGCCACCAAATACGGCGCGTACGATTATTTGCTCAAGCCCTTCGACATTCCGCATTTGCTGGATTTGGTGCAAAAAGCCGCCGACAGCAACCGCCTGATGTCCGAACCCGTCAGCCTCGGCGATGAAGACGGCTCGCAACACGATGCCCTGGTCGGCCAAAGCGCCCCGATGCAAGCCATCTATAAGGAAATCGGCCGCATTGCATCCAAGCCCGTCAACGTCCTCATTCGCGGCGAAACAGGCGTCGGAAAGGAATTGATCGCCCGCGCCATCTACCAGCATGGCGACCGTGCCAACGCTCCGTTTATCGCCGTCAATTGCGCCGCAATCCCCGGAACGTTGCTGGAAAGCGAGCTTTTCGGGCACGAAAAAGGCGCGTTCACCGGCGCGATCTCCCGCCGCATCGGGCGCTTCGAGCAAGCCCATCGCGGCACGATTTTCCTCGACGAGATCGGCGACATGACGCCCGGCGCCCAGGTCAAACTGCTGCGCGTGCTGGAGGAAAAATGTTTGCAACGCCTTGGCGGCAAGGAAAACATTCCTCTTGACGTTCGCGTCATCGCCGCCACCCATCGCGATCTCGAATCAGCCATCCGCCAAAAGGAATTTCGCGAAGACCTCTATTACCGTCTCAACGTCGTCTCCATTCATCTGCCGCCGTTGCGCCAGCGCCGCGAGGACGTGCCGGATTTGGTCCGCTACTTCCTGCGAAAACACGGTCCGCCCCTTGGCAACCAGGAGCCGTCAATCCATGCCGATGCCATCGAATTTTTGCGCGCGCAACCCTGGCCCGGCAACGTTCGCGAACTGGAAAACGCCGTCCGCAAGGCGCTGCTCCTTGCCCAAAATTACACGCTCAGCGCCGCCCATTTCCGCGGCGCGCTAACAAAAAGCGAGGAAGCTTCCGCGTCGTCCTCCCGCCCCTTGGGCGATTACGTTGACGACCTGCTCGCCGCCGCCCGGCGCGGTGAAGTATCCGACGTCCACGCGCGTTTCATCGAAACAGCCGAACGCGAATTATTCGCCCGTGCCATTCGCGAAGCTCAAGGCAACCAGGCCAAAGCCGCCCGCTGGCTCGGCGTCACCCGCGTCACCATGAAAGCGAAGCTCGTCCAATTCGGCCTCCACTCCACCAGCGACGCCGAGCAAGGCTGAGCCCCGTCCAGTCAGTTGAATTTGTTCTTGCCCTTCTTTCTTCGTGATCTTCGTGGTGACCTTCGTGGTGAACTAAGTAATCACCCGCCCAAGTACGCCTCCCGAACCTTCGGGTTCTGTCGAAGCGCCGCCGAGGTGTCCCGCAGGATAATCCTACCCGTTTCCAACACGCACCCGTTTCGCGAAATCTCCAGCGCCAGGTTCGCATTCTGCTCAACCAGCAAAATCGTCATCCCGCGTTGCCGGTTAATCTCCACAATCTTTTCAAAAATGGTTTGCACAAGAATCGGCGCGATCCCCAGCGACGGTTCGTCCAGCATCAACACTTTGGGTTTGCTCATCAGCGCCCGCCCAATCGCCAGCATCTGCTGTTCACCCCCGGAGAGCGTCCCCGCAATCTGTTTCCGCCGCTCCGCGAGCCGTGGAAACATGCCGAAAACAAATTCCCGGTCGCTCTGAATGGAAGCTTTGTTCTTTTGAAGATAAGCGCCCATGTCGAGGTTCTCTCCGACGGTCAAATTCGCGAAGATCATCCGCCCCTCGGGAACATGTGAAATTCCCGCCGCCACAATTTTATGCGGCGGCAAATTCGCCATGTCCCGCCCCTCGTAAATAATTTCCCCCGCCGCCTTCACCAGTCCGGAAATCGCCCGCAACGTCGTGGTCTTCCCCGCCCCGTTCGCCCCAATCAGCGTGACAATCTCCCCCGCCTCCACCTCAAGGGAAATCCCGTGCAGGGCCGCAATGGCCCCGTAACTCACGCTCAAATTTCGGATTGACAACACTTTTGTATTTATGTTTGACGGAAATCACGAACGCGATTGCCCAAGGTACGCCTCCACCACCTTCCGGTCCGCCCGCACTTCCTCCGGCGTTCCCTCCGCGATTTTGACACCGTAATCCAGCACGATGATCCGCCGGCAAATTCCCATGACCACATGCATGTCATGCTCCACCAGCAGGATCGCGATTCGGTATTTTTGCTCCACGAATTCGATCAGCTTCATCAATTCCGCTTTCTCCGTCGGGTTCATCCCCGCCGCCGGTTCGTCCAGCAGCAGCAAAACCGGCCGGGTCGCCAGCGCGCGCACGATTTCCAGCCGCCGCCGGTCGCCGTACGAAAGGCTATCCGGGCAGGCATCGCGAAATTTCCCCAACCGGAAGATTTCCAACATCTCCATCACCTGAGCGTCTATCTCCGCCTCCGCCCGCAAAAAACCGCGCCCCCGCCACAACGAGTGCCGCACGTCATGTTTTAAATGCAAATGAAACGCCACCCGAACGTTGTCAAATACACTCAACGACGGGAACAGCCGGATATTTTGGAACGTGCGCGCGATCCCGTGCGACGTAATCTGCCACGGCTTTTCTCCAGCGATGGATTTGCCCCGGTAGCGGATCTCCCCGCGGGTCGGACAATAGACCCCGGTGATCAGGTTGAACACCGTCGTTTTCCCCGCGCCGTTGGGACCGATCAGCCCCACGATTTCCGGCCCCGCCAATTTAATCCCCAAATCCGACACCGCCGTCAAACCGCCGAATTGAAGGGTGCAGTGTTCCAGTTGCAGGAGCGGCGGTTGCGCGGCGGCGGTGCTCATGCACTCACCACCGGTTTGGTCCGGCGTTTCCACGCAAATAATCCCTGTGGTCGTGTCAACATAAGCACGATCAGCAGCAGCGAATAAAAGACCATCCGATACTTGTCAAAACTCCGCAGAAACTCCGGCAGCAACGTCAGCAGCACCGCCGCCGCAATCACCCCCGCCGTATTCCCCATCCCTCCAAGAATGACAATCACGACAATTTCAATCGACCGCATGAAATCAAATCCTTTGGGATCGATCGACAATGTGTAGTGCCCATAAAGCCCACCCGCCATTCCCGCGAAGAAAGCTCCCACGACAAACGCCACAATCTTATATCGCGTCGTGTTCAATCCCATCGCCTCCGCCGCTACCTCGTCATCGCGCACCGCCAGAAATCCCCGGCCATACGTGGAATGGACCATCGCAACAACGACGTAAGTGCAAATCACCGCAACGGCAAGCACCCAAAAAATATTCGTGTAAGCCGGGATGCCGTTAAGGCCAAGAGCGCCCCCCAGCGAATCGGTGTTCCGAAAAATGACGCGGATGATTTCCCCAAAACCCAGTGTGACGATCGCCAGGTAATCCCCCTTCAACCGCAACGAAGGCGCCCCCACCAAAAATCCCGCCGCCGCCGCCGCCAATCCCCCGGCAATCAACGCGCCGACGAAAAGGAACTCGGTCGCGACCGTCTGCAAATTGCCCGGCACATGAAGGAGAAAGCCCGGCCCCGCGAACATCGTCACCGCCGCCGCGGCATATGCGCCCACCGCCATGAACCCCGCGTGCCCCAGTGAAAACTGCCCCGTGTAACCGTTAATCAAATTGAGGCTGACCGCCAGTGTGATGTTGATGCCGATTTTCGTCAGCACATCCAGGTAATAAGGATCGATCCGTCCCGAAACCAGCCAGACGACAAAGCACCCCGCCAGCGCCGCGAGCAACAGGGTTTTTGGCCACGCGGATAGGGCCTCTTTGACGCGCTTCATAACGGCTCACACCTTTTCGACCTGGAATTTTCCCAGCAAACCCGCCGGCCGAAAAAGCAAAATCACAATCAACACCCCAAATGCAATCGCATCCGTGTACGTCGAGTATCGGCTCCCGTTGACAAACGTTTCGATCAATCCCAGCAACACACCCCCAAGCGCCGCGCCGGGAATATTCCCAATCCCCCCCAACACCGCCGCCACGAACGCCTTCAGCCCCGGCAAAATTCCCATGTAAGGATCAATCGACGGATAATTCAGCGCATACAAAATCCCGCCCGCCGCCGCCAGCGCCGAGCCAAGACCAAAAGTAAACGAGATCACCCTGTCATTGTTGATTCCCACTAGCGACGCCGCCTGATGGTTGAACGAAACCGCCCGCATCGCCGTCCCAATCCGCGTCCTCATCACAATCCATTGCAACGCGATCAGCAGCGCCGGCGTCACCACAAAAACCAAAAGCCGGTAGCTGGAAACATAAATCCCGCCGGGCAGGGTGAAATTTCGGTACGGAAACAATTCCGGAAACGGTTTCGGGTCCGCCCCAAAAACAAGCTGTCCCGCGTTTTCCAAAAAGAGCGAAACGCCAATCGCCGTAATCAGCACCGCCAAGTTCGAGCCGCCGCGCAAAGGCCGGTAGGCCAGCCGTTCGATGATGATTCCCAGCGCCGCGCACACCAGCATCGCCGCCACCATCACAAACACTCCGCCCCAAATCGAATGGGCCGGCACCTTCTCCCCAATGTAAAATCCGCAAAATGCCCCCACCATGAAGACATCGCTGTGCGCAAAATTGATGAACCGCAAAATCCCATAGACCATCGTGTATCCAAGCGCCAGGAGCGCATAAATGAACCCCAGCGAAAGCCCATTGATCAATTGCTGAAAAAAGACGGTCATCTCATTCGGGCGCTATCTTTTGGACAAGGTGAAACTTCCCGCCTTTGACCTGGATGATGACCAGCGCTTTTTTCGCGTTGCGCTCCGGGTCAATCGTGATGTTCCCCGTGATCCCCGGAAAATCCTTCGTCGCCGCCAGCGCATCGCGCACTTTCGGGCCATCGCTTGAGCCGGCCCGCTTCATCGCATCGGCCAGCAGCATCGCCGAATCATATCCCAGCGCCGCCATCGCGTCCGGCACCATTCCATATTTTGCTTGAAAATCGTGGACGAATTTCTCCACCGCCGGGTCCTTCTCATCCGGCGAAAAATGCGTCGAAAAATAATCCCCATCCACCGCGTCCCCGCCAATGCTGATCAACTGCGGCGACTCCCATCCATCCCCGCCAAAAAGCGGCACCGTGATGCCCAGGTCGTGCGCCTGCCGCGCGATCAGGCAGACCTCCGTGTAATATCCCGGCACAAACAGCGCGTCAGGATTCGCCGCCTTGATCGCCGTCAATTGCGCGTTAAAATCCTTGTCGCCGCTGCTGTATTTTTGTTCCGCAACCACCTCGCCGCCCGCCGCCGTGTAAGCGTCCTTGAAATACGTCGCCAGCCCCACGCTATAAGGCGTCGCCGCATCGGTCAGAATGGCCACGTGATGCGCCTTGAGCGTCCCAAGGGCAAACTGCGCCAGCACCTTCCCCTGTTGCGGATCAGTAAAACAAATTCGGAAAATGTAATCCCCAATCTCCGTCACTTTCGGATTCGTCGAAGACGGGCTGATCTGCGGAATTTTGCTTTCCTGACAAACCGGCGCGGCCTCCAGCGAGCGCCCCGAAGCCACCTCGCCCAGCATCGCCACCACCCCGTCCCGCGAAATCAATTTGCGCGCAATCGTCTTGGATTCCCCTTGTTTGGATTGATCGTCCTCCGTGTGCAATTCCAGTTTTTTGCCCAGGACCCCTCCCGATGCGTTCAGTTCCTCAATCGCCAATTCCGTCCCATCGTGCGAAGACTGCCCAAAATCCGCCTCCTTCCCCGTCAGCGAGGCGAATTCCCCCACCTTGATCACATCGCTCCCGGACGCCCCCCCCGCCGGCTCGTTCGATTTATTGCAACCGGCCAGCAGCGCCGCGCAAATCAAACCAACGGCGATGGAGCAACTTCGTATTCTCATTGGCAGGGACATTAGAGAACAACCCGCCCGTATTCAATGCTGAATCCTTGCCGCAAATCCCGCTCCCAACCGCCGCCACTACTCGAACGGATAATTTTCGTCTCTGCCCCCGCCCTCGGCGGGTTTTGCGTTGCAACAAAGCTCGCAGCTAACCGGCACCAATTGGTTCGCCGTGACCAACGCCGTCGTTCCCTGCGGCTACTACAATCAGCTATCCACCCGGGCTTCACCAAAGACGCCTTCGGGCATCTAATGGTCGGCACTGCTTCCGATGTCTTTTGCACATCACCAACATAATTTAGACAAGTCATTCTCGCGATTCTGATCCGCCCAGCCCTCATCCGTTGAACTATAGCAAAAATCGCGCCGCGAAATGAACGGCGTCGTTCTTATCCCCGGAAAACTCGGCGATTCGTTCATTGAAACTCAAACTTGAACAATCATCGCTCTGGCTCGAAATTATTTTTATGCGGTTGATTATTATCTCAAACCGGTTGTCGTTCACTGAGTCTCTCGATAAGGGGTTGCCTCCAGCATTTTTCTTACGCGTCGGACTCTCAAACACGGCCGCGCGATATTATTTGGGCAACCATGCCGCCGTGCGCCCGATGCTGCGCGAAATGGCATTACAAAACCGATTACGACACGCATGAACAGCGGAGATATTCTTGACAAAGCGGCGTCGGCGCTCACTGCGTTGGTCGTGGCCGGATTGAAACAATGGTTCGGCGGCGGCATCACTCGACCAATTTTGGGGCCAATCACCGTCGCCGATTTATGCGCAACTGCGTGTATTGTGATTTTATTTTTTGCCCTGCACGGAATCGCCGCGTTTTTTCTCAAAGCAAAATCCCGCAAGGCGAATGCCGACGCCAAAACATTGAAAAGCAATTTTTTGGGCGTGCTCGGCAAACCGCTTTATCTGCTGATTTGGATTTTTGGAATTTACATTTCCATCACGCCGTTGTTGTTGCGCCTTCCAAAAGACCAATTGATTGAGGTGCATGGCATTTTCGACGGGCTATTTGATCTCGGCATTTTTATCGCGCTGCTGTGGTTTTTTGTCCGGTTCACTCGCGTCATCGAGGCCCATCTGGCGGCTTGGGCGGCCAAAACTGAAAGTAAACTGGATGATCTGCTTGTGCCACTCATCGGGAAAAGTCTTCGCATCATCGTGCCAGTCCTTGGAATTGTTTTTGCACTGCCGGTTCTAAATTTGCCCTCGCACTATGCTGAAGTTGTTGGCAAAGCCAGCAGCATTTTGCTCATCGCCGCCATCGCATTGATTCTTTGTCAGGTTGTGAATCTCGGCGAAAAATATCTGCTCACAAAATACGACATCAACGTCGCCGACAATTTGCAGGCACGAAAACTTTACACGCAAGTTCATGTCTTGAGCAAAACGCTGTATTTCATCATCGCGCTGTTCTCTGTCGCTTCGATGATGATGCTATTCGAGGAAGTGCGGCGGCTCGGCACAAGCATTCTGGCATCGGCGGGCGTCGTTGGTGTCGTTCTCGGATTTGCCGCGCAAAAAACGATTGCCAATCTGTTTGCGGGATTTCAACTAGCCATGACACAGCCGATTCGCCTCGACGACGTCGTCATCGTCGAAGGTGAATGGGGACGCATCGAAGAGATTTCTTTGACGTATGTCATCATCCACATTTGGGACGACCGCCGGCTCGTGGTCCCGTTGAGTTATTTCATCGAGAAGCCGTTTCAAAACTGGACGCGCGCCTCCGCGCAATTGCTCGGCTCGGTTTTTGTCTTTGTGGATTATTCGCTGCCGCTGGATGAAGCCCGCAACGCGTTGAAGGAAATCATTGAGAATCATCCGCTGTGGGACAAACGCTTCTGGAATTTGCAAGTGACCGACGCCAGTGAAAAGACGATGCAATTGCGCGTGCTTGCGACGGCAGCCGATTCATCGAAATCATGGGACTTGCGCTGCGACATCCGCGAAAAATTCATCGCCTACATCCAGAGAAATCATCCGCAAGGCCTGCCGCAATTCCGTGCCCGAATTGACAGGCCGCTTTCCGATTAGCCGTTAAAATTACCAAACCGCCTCCAAGTTTTTGGGTCTCGGCGATTGTGTTTGACAACTGCTTTGCCTCGTTCGTGGTGACCTACCCGCCTCGCCACCCCTTAATCCATATGGGCCGAAGGGTTCGTTCTCTTTTCGCCCAGTAAAACAGCCTAACGCGGCAATTTGATCCGAAAATGCGCCGCAATGGCCGTCGAAAACAGCTCTCGCGCCGCCTTCGCGCCCAACCCCGTCCACCTCTCAACATTGTGCACCCCCTCATCCGCGCAAAGTGCCGATCCCGCGAAATTCCTCTGCCCCGGCTGCCTGACAATTCGATCCGATCCCACCTCCAACGACAAATTACCCAGCGTATAACTTCCCGGCGGGGCTCCCGCCCCCGCCATGCAATCCGTCGTGAACAGCGCCTTCCCACGCGGCTTGGCTCGAAAGAAATTTCGCAAAACGTTGGGCGGCAGGTGGATGCCGTCCGGAATGAAAAACGCAATAAGCTCATCCCGCGCCAGCAACCGTTGCATCACATTGTCGTGTCTGTGCAATTCCTGCGGAACGCCATTGCCCAGGTGCGTGCAAAATCGCGCCCCCGCCCGTATCGCCTCATCGATCTCTTGCTCCGACGCATCCGTATGTCCCAAAGATACTTG
Organism: Verrucomicrobiia bacterium; assembly: GCA_036272955.1. Lineage (GTDB taxonomy): Bacteria > Verrucomicrobiota > Verrucomicrobiia > Limisphaerales > Palsa-1400 > DATAUD01. The sequence goes on along the minus strand of DATAXU010000198.1, from coordinate 12,305 downwards.
TACTCCCATTTTCACGAGCGCATCAATCATCTCCCTGCTCCCCGGCAACTCCGGCGCCAGCGTGACTAAACGGATATTGCCCCCCGCCGCCTCTTGGAGCCGTTTAAAAGTGCCGACACTCGGCGCAGCCAGCCAACGACGGTCGTGCGCCCCGTGATAACCCGCCTCCCCCGAAAGCCACGGCCCCTCCAAATGATACCCGCAAATCGCCGCTGCCACCGCCGCGTCCTCCCCGCGAATCCGTTCCAGATTTTCAAATTTTTCGCAAAGCCTGCTCGGTTCATCCGTAATCAGCGTCGCAAAAAACCGCGCCGTCTGGTGCGACGCCAACCCCTCCACCGCCCGCCGCAATTCAGCGCGTGAGAGCCGCGGATTCTGGAAATCCACCCCCGCAAATCCATTCACCTGAATATCAAAGAGACTGGTAATACGTCCCTGTTACTTACGAACAGCGTTTGAGGAAATCAACGCAAACATGGAAGAAAATCGTACCGTTGGATTTTTAGACGATCTTTTGCGAATTTGTTACTTGTAATCCAATGGATTGAATTTTTTTTTGAAACATCTTTATTATCAATGCTGCAAATGATCCCCTGTCAGCTACACTCACTCCGGCCCATGAAAGTTTTCGAATTGCGGGACAAGCTGCTCAAGCGCACCACGTCGCGTTGTCCCGTTTGTCATCGCCCCTGTCCCGCCGAAGTCTGGCGCACCGGCGCAATTCCCTCCAAAGTAAATCTCAAGCGCACTTGCCCCGAGCATGGCGAAGCCAGCGTCTGCATCGCTTCCGACTCACGGTTCTACTGGCTCGCTGCCGGCAAGCCCGAGAACGCCTGTTGCGGCGGCCATGCCTGCCGCGCTTCCGACAACGCCCCCGCCGGCACATTGGGTCGAAACGCCAGCCCCGGCGAATCCCTCGGTGTTCAGGAAAAACTTTCCACCTGTCTCGCCCTCATCGAGATCGTCAACAATTGCAATCTCGCCTGCCCCACCTGCTACGCCGATTCCCCCCAAGCCGCCGCCCACAAAGTCGATGCCGTCCCTCTCGAAAATTTGCAACGCCGCATCCAAGGCGTCGTGGACCGCAAGGGCGGAATTGAAATTCTCCAACTCTCCGGCGGCGAACCAACTTTGCACCCGCAATTCTTCCAACTACTGCGCTGGTTGCAGGACCATCCGAAAATCGATTACGTCCTGCTCAACACAAACGGCGTCCGCATCGCCACAGACGACGCCTTCGCGCGCGAACTGGGCGCCGCCTTCCGCTACGGCGCTTTCCAGCTTTACCTGCAATTCGATGGAGTCCAGGAAGACGCCCAGCGCTTCCTGCGCGGCGCCGACCTTCGTTCCATCCGCCAGCAATGCCTCGAACGCTGCCGCGAGATGAACGTTCCCGTAACCCTCGCCATGACCGTCACGCGCGACAACATCGATTTTGCCTGGCAGGCCATCGAATTCGGTCTTCAATTTCCCAACGTCCGGGGAATCTCTTTCCAACCGATGTTTTCCAGCGGCCGTCTCCCCGCCGCCCACGCCGATCCGCTCAACACCGCCGACATCATTCTCGCCGCCGTTGCGCAATCAGCCGGAAAGCTCCGCTTCGAGGATTTCACCCCGCTCCCCTGCGGCGACCCCAATTGCGCCACCATCGGTTACCTGCTCAAAGTCAACGGCCAGGTCCGCAGCGTCAGCGACTTCATTGACTTCACCGAAGTCCAGGGCTTCCTGCACGACAAAGTCCGCTACAAATTGGACGACCTCATGAAGTGCGGCTGCGAATCCGAGCCGCTCGGCGAACTGCTCAAAAAGTTCGAGTTGGACGAATCGCACACCTTCCGTCTTTTCATCAAACCCTTCATGGACGCCCAAACCTGGGACGAAGATCGCATCGACCGCTGCTGCACCCACGTCATCCGCCCCGACGGCAAGCTCGATTCCTTCTGCCGCTACTATTCCGGTTTTACAAATAGCTTATGAATGATGAACCTCCTCAAATAAACGAGCCTGAGCCGGGCAAAACCCGAATTCCAGGAATTGTCTGGGTGTTCGTCACCCTCTCGCCAACCTTTCTTATTATGACGTTGTCCCCAACCCAAAACGCAATCCAAGTCGTTGGCTTCGGTTTGAATCCTTTGGTAACTTTCATTTCTTGTTTCGCTCTTTTCAATCGTCCCGGCCGCAGCAAAGCGGTTCCGATTGTCGCCGGCATTTTTCTTGGAGCATTTTTCGCGCTTTTGAATGCCCTGATCGGTGCTCTGGCCGGTTGCGCCATCCATGGCAACGGTTTCTAAAATGCCCTTCCATCACTCCACTGCGTACGGCTGGCTGATGCTCGCGGGCATCGTGTTGAGCATCGCCTTATGGTCCCGCGTTGCCGCCCGCGACCACCGCCTCGTCTTGATTTACGTCGCCGCCCTAGCCGGCGCATTTCTCGGTGCAAAATTCGTCTATCTCGCCTCCGAAGGCTGGCTTCACTGGCACGACCCCAACCGCTGGATCGTCCTCGCCACCGGAAAATCCATTACCGGCGCCCTCTTGGGTGGTTACGTCGCCGTCGAAATCGCCAAGCGCCTCCTGAATTACAAACGATCCACCGGCGATTGGTTTGCGATCATCGCCCCGCTCGGCATCATGCTCGGTCGCGTCGGTTGTATTTTGCAGGGCTGTTGCCTCGGCGAAGTTTGCGAACCTTCCTGGTTTACGATGAACGATACCACCGGCATCGCCCGCTGGCCCGCCGCCCTGGTCGAATTACTCTTCAACGCCCTCATGCTCGCCGTCGCCCTTCTCTTGCGCCGCAAACGGATTCTCCCCGGCCAGCATTTTCACATTTATTTGATCTCCTACGGCATTTTTCGCTTTTTCCACGAATTCCTTCGTGACACCCCTCGAATTCTCGGGCCTATGTCCGGCTATCAAATCGCCTCCCTCGCCGTCGCAATGTTGGGTATCGCCGGCTTCGTCTTGCGCCGCCCCTCCGCAACGCACACGCTCGATTCGGCAAATGACAACAATCACCACCTTCAGGTAAAAACAAATCTCCTATGAAAACAAAGTCACGGTACATCATGATCGGCGGCTTCCTCGGCGCCGGCAAAACCGCGGCCGTCGCGAAATTGGCTGCGCACCTGACTGCCTGGCAATTGCGCGTCAGTCTCATCACCAACGACCAGGGCCGCAATCTTGTCGATACCGCATGGCTCCGCGCCCTGGGATTCCCCACCGAGGAAATCCCCGGCGGTTGTTTCTGCTGTCGTTTCAATTCCCTGGTCGAAGCCACGCAAAAACTCCGCATCGAGCAGCGCCCCGATGTTTTCATTGCCGAGCCGGTCGGTAGCTGCACGGACCTCGTCGCCACCGTCGCCTATCCCCTTCGCAAATTCTACGCCGCCGATTTCACCGTCGCCCCCGTCAGCGTCCTCGTCGATCCCTTCCGCGCCGCCCAGATATTTGGCCGTCGCAAGAACGGCGGCTTCTCGAAAAAGGTCGTTTACATCTACGGCAAACAATTGGAGGAAGCGGACTTGATCGTCATCTCCAAATCCGACCTCCTTGACTCCGCCGCGCTGGAAAAGTTGCGCAAAACCCTCGCCGCTCAATTTCCGGCCAAAGAAATCCTCGCCGTCTCCTCGCGCACCGGCGCGGGTTTGGCTGGCTGGTTTGCCCGGCTCACCGGCGAGACCCAATCCGCCACAACCGCCATGAAGGTCAATTACGCGATATACGCCCAAGGCGAGGCAATGCTGGGATGGCTCAACTGCACCGTCGATCTCCACGCCGGCAAACCGTTCTCCGCCGATGCCTTTCTCCCTTCCCTCGCAACCCAAGTCCAAAAGCGTCTAAATACCCAGAAAGCCGAGATCGCCCATCTCAAAATGACCCTCAAAACGCCCGGCTCCGCCACCGCGCTCGCCGTCGCGAACATGGTGCGCAACGACAAGCCCGCCGAGACTTCCCGCCACTTGAATAAAAGCGTCACGAACGCCCAATTGACCGTCAACCTACGCGCCGAAGCCGCCCCCGACGTCCTCGGCGCCGCCCTGCGCGAAGGCCTCGCCGCCGCTGCCGCGACGTTCCCAAAGCTTTCCGCAAAACTCGATCATCTCGAACATTTTCGCCCCGGCAAGCCCACCCCCACCCATCGTCTGACCAAACTCGCCGCCTGACACCATGAAAATCTTCCCAAACTGGTTCATCGGCGAATTCTTTGGCACGTTTTTGCTCGTTTTTTTCGGTTGCGGCAGCGTCTGTGCCGGTGTCACGACAGGCGCTGAAGTCGGTGTATTCCAGGTCGCCATTGTTTGGGGCATCGGAATTGCCACGGCAATCTACGTGACGGACGCCCTCAGCGGCGCGCACATCAACCCCGCCGTGACCCTCTCGATGGCCGTGTGGGGTGGCTTTCCCTGGCGGCGCGTAGTGCCCTATTTCGGCGCGCAACTCCTCGGCGCGTTTGCCGCGTCAGCCGTGCTCTATGGCAGCTTTGCCGACACCCTGCGGTTGTATGAAAAAGCAAATGGCATCGTGCGCGGCGCCCCCGGCAGCGAAGCCTCCGCGATGGTTTTCGGCGAATACTATCCCAACCCCGGCGGCAGACCCCTGACACCTGAAATCCGTGAACGCCTCTCAGGCCCCGCCGCCTTCGGGACGGAAGTCATCGCCACCGGCATTCTGGTCCTGGTCATCTTCTGCTGCGTCGATCCGCGCAACAAAGCCCGTCCGCAGATTCTCGCCGCCGCCACGATTGGTTTGACGGTCACCCTCCTCATCTCCGTCGTCGGCCCCCTGACCATGGCGAGTTTCAATCCCGCGCGCGACTTCGCCCCGCGTGTTTTTTCAAGCGTAGCCGGCTGGGGCACGGTCCCTTTTACCGTAAACGGCCCAGGCTGGTATATGGTTTACATAATCGCCCCCCTTGTGGGCGGCCTATTCGGCGGAGCCATCTACACCGTCTTCTTTAAGGAAGCCTACCAGCGTTGAACCCGAAATAGTTCTTGCGAATTGCTATAAAATATGGGACTACGTATAAGTATGTATGCAACATACAACGGTAGCGCTGCCAGTCCCCTGACCCAACCAAGCCCAATCAAGCCCAATCAAGCCTAATCAAGCGAATGAAACCAATCAAGCCAATCGGGCCAGTCAAACCGGTCAAACCTGTGCGCCGTTTGGACTTGCCGCGGTTTGGAAAGTTGACGCAGCCTAACGGACAGCTTTCCAGGAATTGAAAATGTGCCTGAAGTTTTTCGCCCTAACCACCGCTCTTTGGGTGGCGACGTCCGTACTTTGGGCGCAAACGAACACAGGCCCGGTCATGCCGGGGCTGCTCTGCACGGCGACGGATGGGAAACGGTCGGTCACTTTTGTCCTGTCAACGGCCGATTTCACACTCCAACCAGACCAGTCGATCCATCCGCAGTTGGGACCGCAGTTCAAGGCGGATTTCGATGGCTCGCTGACGATTGACCGTCCGGGGGTTTATGAATTAATCCTGACGGAGAACGGGGAGATCGCCGGACGCCAACAGGTGCGCGTCGATGAGACGGGCGTGATGTCGATTCACTTCAGCTATGAGCGCAAGCCGGGGATCGCACGCCAGCAATTGTGGTGGCGGTCGGAGTTTTTTAAGCAGCCGGAACCGGTGCCCTGGGATGTCTGCGTGCATCGCGGCACGCCTGCGGAATTGGATGCGACCGGAAAAATCGCCGCCGGACGCCAGTTAATCGAGGACTTGAATTGCACCGGCTGCCATCGATCCTCCAAGGGCTTTGTCCGACGGCGCGCCGCGCCAGTTTTGACGGACGCGGGATCGAGATTGAAAGCGGAATGGATTTTCAAATGGCTGGAGAATCCCAGGCATTTCCAATCTTCAGCCGTGATGCCCGTATTCCAGGAATCCGCCCAGGACCGCGCAGACATCACGGCCTTCCTCTTGACGCAAAAAGCGGAAGGAAGCGCCGCGGCGTTTCCCCGGGTCGTTTCGGACCGCGATGGCAAGGCGCTTTTCGTTCGATACGGATGCAACGGCTGCCACAGCGAAGGTCACGACGGTCTGGAGGGACTGGGTTCCAAGATGGATGTTTCGTCGCTGGCGCTTTTTCTCGAAAATCCGATCGCGGTTGATCCCAGCGGTCGAATGCCCGGGCAATACTTGACGCATACCGAGGCGGCGCAACTGGCTTTCTATCTGGCGGAATCAACCAATGCGAATTTCGCACAACCCATCCCCGCGTCCAACGCGGAGCGCGGAAGCAAATTGATCCGATCCAGCGGATGTCTTAATTGCCACGTGTTGCGCGGGATGGAAACGGGATTGACGGCGCCAGCCCTGGACTCGTTGCACGGAGAGGGGGGCTGCCTGGCGGCCCACCCGGCGGCGAATGTTCCCAATTACGAGTTGGCGCCCTGGCAACGGGAATGTCTGCGCGCCTATTTGGAAAGCCCAGACGTCAGCGAGGCGCCTGTCCAGGATTTTCACAGGCGTATCGACCAATTCCAATGCACCGCCTGCCATGCGCTAAACGGACCGGCCAAACTGAGCTTCGCCCCCAATCAAACGCCGCCGTCGTTGGTGGATGCCGGAAACAAATTGCGCCGAAGCTGGATTGAAAAAGTCTTCGGCGGAGTCCAGGCGTATCCGTGGATCACCGCGCGAATGCCGGATTACGGACGCGAAAACATCGCATTTTTCTTCGATGGTTTTGCGCAACAGGCGGGCGCGGAATTGGGCGAGGGCGCGCGGATCACCGATGCGCGAGTCGATATGATCGACGACGGAATGACCCTCATCGGCACCGACGCAGGCGGGTTGTCGTGCCTGACCTGCCACGATTTTCGCGGCGTGGCCGCCGGTGCGGAAACCCGCGCGCCGGATTTGACGAAGGTCGATGACATGGTGCGGACCGATTGGTGTTCGCGCTGGCTGTATCAACCCAGCCGCATTGTCCATCGCACATCGATGCCGGACTTTTTTGCGGGCAAACCGGATTGGATGGTGGAGCAGGACGTCAACCGACTGCTCATGGCGTTGTCGCTCGGCCCGAAAATGCCGGCTCCCGCCGGCTGGCATCAGGACCCGCGGGCTTACATTATCGAAGTGAGCAACGAACCCGTTGCGTTGCATTGTTTCCTGCCCGATTCCTCGCCGCGCTCAATGGCGGTCGGCTTGCCGGGCCGCGTCTCGTACTGCTTTGACCTCAATGGCTGCCAAATGCGGTACGCGTGGACGGGTGATTTTCTGGATGTAAAGGGAATTTGGACGCTACGCGGGGCAGGCCCGCCACGTGTTCTCGGCAACAAATTTTACACGGCGCCCCCCGGTTTTCCATTGCGGATCGGCGAAGTCACAACAGCGCCCCGTGTGACATGCCAGGGATACGATTTGATCAACGATCGCCCGCAATTCCGCTACGACATCGATGGCGTGCCCGTGCGCGAATGGATTATTTTCACAAACCAAACGCTTAACTGTGTGTTTGACATGGGTTCGCTCAACACGGACGCCTGGTTCAACGGCGGTCCACAGGCAAGTGTCGATGGCGGTCTTGCGCCCTCCGCGGCCGACCCAGGATGGTGGAAAATCCCCGGCGGTTCGAACGTCCGATTTACCGTCACCATCCCAGTTGTCAAATAATCAACTAAGGCACCGCAGGCAGTAGCACGACGGACCCGCTGGTCTGATTGGTGCCGGCGGTCAGAAAATAGCCCAAGCCATTTTGCGGAGCTTCCAGAACGGCGCCCTGGAAGTGATTTGTTGCGTTGCTGGTCGGGTCGAGGAACCATCCGGAAAACAGGCCGTTCATGTTGTTGAGCGAAACCTTGACGGGGTCCGCGCTGGATGAAACACCCGCGCTGCTCAAGTCGATTCCGTAGTTGACCGGGGCGGGCAGATCGGCCCAGAACAATTGCACAACGACGTTGGTGTCGCCCATGGCGTTTGTTCCCCTGTGAGGCTGTGTATAGGGAGCGAGCATGATCGTGCGCTCTGTCAACGTAAACCCGTTGGTGAAGGAGGGCGCGTGCGAATAAGCCGTCCTGAACCAGGAGATGTTGTAATTGGTGGTCGGAACGCCATTGGTAAATAGAACCCATCCCATGACCGTGCCAGTGCCGTATTTTCTCGTGGTAAAAGTCGTGTAGAGCGGCAGAAGGCCATTTTCATCCAGGACACCGGCGAACGAAGTTTCAGTTCCATCACTCATGTAAAGAATAGGTAGCTTGACCTCGCCGTATAAATTCACGGATGCCGTTCCGAAGCTATAACCTTGCGGAATGAGGGTGGGGTCGCCGGATCCCGCGCCGTTCATTCCCCAAGTGTAACTGCCTTCATAATGCGTGGCGGCGTGGTGGAAAGTGCGATACGCCTGGAGCGATGAGTCAAATGCACCGGTGCCGTTGGTGCCGGCGCTGCTGATGGCGCCCGTCAAACCGGAAGCGCCGGACGGATCCAGTATCAGCGCCACCGTTAAATCGCCCAGTCTTCGCATGTGACGGGAGATCGTGAATTGCGCGGTGGCGTCTGCATTCATCCGCTGGTTGTTAAAAGAATACATGCTCCCGTCCAGCCAGATTCGCCCAGAAAACATCCCCGCATTTTTTCCACTGCCAGTGAGGGTCAAATCCAGATAACCGGAATTAGTGGCGGAGGAGGAAGCGCCCTCAGAGAAGAGGCCGGCATATGCGCCCGCAAGATCATTATTGGTAAACGGATTGGCGACGAAACTGGCGACCAAAGCCATGTTCGACTGCATCTGGAACGTCAGGGTCGGACGGCTTGCGATGAGACTGCCGCTCCAGCCCGCAAAATATTGTCCCGCCCCGGGAACGGCCATGATCGTGTAGGTGTGGCCGACGATCAATTCCCTGCCGTTCAAATTAGGCGTGACGTGGCCAATGCCATTGGTGGTGATTGAAATCGGATTGGTGACGAGCAGGAAGTATGTCGCCGAATTGGTGTGCGAAGTGCCGCCGGACCCAACGGCCCAAACTTGAAACAGGTTCGTCCCGGCCCGCGTCAACGTCACGGGGGCCTGCCAATTATTCCAGTTGTGCGCGTTCAATTGCGTCGCGGTGGAAAGCCCGGCGCCGTTAACCATATACTGAACGGAAGTGACGCCCGAACCCGGCGTCGTTGTGCCGCTGACCAAAAAGGAAGTCGCCGTGACCTGCGCATTGTTCCTGGGACTGGTGATGGAAGGTTTCACCGGCACAATGCCGACGGTGACGGTATCGCTCGGGACAGCCCCCGCGGAGTTGGACACAATGACGTCATACGCGCCCACGAGAGCCCCGGTGGCCGATCCCAGTTCCAGCGTGGCCGTGCGGCTGGAGGGATTCCTGACGGCGTTTATGTTCGTGCCGTTGAACTGCCAGATATATTTCGGCGCGGGAGTGCCCGTGGCTTTGACGCGCAGCACGACATTCTGGCTGTAGCTGACGACGATGTTCGAAGGTTCCTCAGTAATAACAGAAGCAACCGGCGTGATCCCGCCGTACGCGGAAACCGTGAGCAAGCTCGCGATGAGCAGGGAGGAAAGAGTGGCTGTTTTCATAATTTGTTATCAAATATACTGGAGGGAATTAGGAACTTCTCCGGGGCGGCTGTCATCCTATCAACCTCCTAATCTTTCATCAGTACTTCCCACTAGGGTTTTCGCCTACCCTGCATAGTGGGATGAAAAAATCGCCGTCGTTTTTTCCGTTGCTTGAATAGATGGGTGCCGTATGTTCACCATGGTCTTTGGGATCTGAATATGAATACACCACGAGTCAAAGAAATCTTAAGCTGGTACGGCAGCGACAACCCCGGAACTCTCACAAACCTCGCCCGGCTCCTGAACCACGGAAAACTCGGCGGCACAGGCCGCATGGTCATCCTTCCCGTGGACCAGGGGTTCGAACACGGCCCGGCGCGCAGTTTCGCCGTCAACCCGCCCGCGTACGATCCGCGTTACCATTTCGAGTTGGCAATTGAATCCGGCTGCAACGCCTACGCCGCGCCCCTGGGATTCATCGAAGCCGGCGCGCGTGATTTCGCCGGCGACATTCCGCTCATCCTCAAAATCAACAATCACGATGTCTTGCTGGACGAAAAAGACCCGATTTCGGCTGTGACCAGCGGAGTGCAGGACGCGCTGCGGCTCGGATGCGCGGCGATTGGATTCACAATTTATCCCGGCTCGGCTGAACGCGTGACGATGTACCAGGAATTGCGCGAGGCCGCCGCATTGGCCAAACATCACGGTCTGGCCGTGGTGGTGTGGTCCTACCCGCGCGGTTCGGGCCTGAGCAAGGAAGGGGAGACGGCAATGGACGTCTGCGGTTACGCGGCGCACATCGCGGCGGAATTGGGCGCGCACATCATCAAAGTCAAACTGCCCAGCGCCCACTTGGAACAGGACGCGGCACGAAAAGTTTACGAAAAGGAAAAGGTGCCGATCGGTTCGCTGGCGGATCGCGTCAAACATGTGGTGCAATGCACGTTCAGCGGCCGGCGGATTGTTATTTTTTCCGGCGGCCCGGCGGTCAGCGACGATACGGTCTATGAGGAAGTCACCGCCATCCGGGCGGGAGGCGGGTTCGGCTCGATCATCGGCCGCAATTCGTTTCAGCGCAAAAGGGAACAGTCGCTGCAATTCCTCGGCAAAATCATTTCCATCTATTCCTGAACCCGGCGCGACGACGATGAACAACAACCCGCCTTCCTCCGAGTCAGCCGAACCGCCGCCGCGCATTGCCGATCCGTGTATCATGGTGATTTTCGGGGCCAGCGGGGACTTGACCAAGCGTAAACTTGTTCCGTCGCTTTTGAACCTGGCGGCGGCCAAACTTTTGCCCGAGGCATTTGCGATCATCGGATTTGCCAACAACGACTTCACCACGGATAGTTTCCGCGCGCAACTCAGCCAGGACATCAAGGAATTCTTTAGTTGCGAGGTGACGCCGGAGTTGTGGGATTGGTTCATCAAGAGGATTTATTACGTTCGCGGAGACTTTAAGGACGCCAACGCTTTCGCGCAGTTGAAGCAGGAAATTGCCAAGGCTGAGAAAACGCACAACATTCCCGGCAACCGTTTATATTACCTGGCCGTGGCCCCGCAGTTTTTTGGCGAGGTGGTGCGCCAGCTTGGCACCGCTGGCCTGGCCCAGGAAGCCAACGGACGCTGGGCGCGCGTCGTGATCGAGAAGCCGTTCGGGCGCGATTTGGAATCGGCGAAGGCGCTGAACCACGAGATCAAACAAATCCTCGAAGAAACGCAGATTTACCGGATCGACCATTATCTGGGCAAGGAAACGGTCCAGAACATCATCATCTTTCGCTTCGGCAATGGGATTTTCGAGCCGATCTGGAATCGGCGCTACATCGATCACATCGAAATCACCGCGGCGGAAACGGTGGGTGTCGAACAACGCGGCGGGTATTACGAGACCGCCGGCGCGTTGCGCGACATGGTTCCCAATCATCTCTTCCAACTCGTTTCGCTGACGGCAATGGAGCCGCCGATTTCCTTCCACGCCGACGCCGTGCGCGACGAACAGGCGAAGGCGCTGCACGCCATCCAGGCGCCGACGCCGGAAGAAGTACTGACCATGGCGGTGCGCGGGCAATACGGCGATGGGCAGATCGAAAAAGAACACGCCCCGGCCTATCGCAAGGAACCGAATGTCGCGCCGGAATCGACCACGGAAACATTTGCGGGCCTGAAGCTGCGCATCGATAATTGGCGCTGGGCCGACGTGCCGTTTTACCTGCGCACCGGCAAACGCCTGGCCAAACGAACGACGGAAATCGCGATTCAATTCAAGCGCGCCCCCTTTCAGTTGTTTCGCGACACGCCGGTTGAAACGCTGGAGACAAACCGCCTGGTGCTGCACATCCAGCCGGAGGAGGGGTTGTCGCTCCGGTTTGGCGCGAAAATTCCCGGGCCGATCATGCACATGGGCGCCGTGGAAATGAAATTCAACTACGTCGATTATTTTGGAAAGACGCCGAGCACAGGATACGAACGCCTCATTTACGATTGCATGATTGGTGACGCGACTCTTTTCCAGCGGGCGGACATGGTCGAGGCCGGATGGAGCGTCATCACGCCGATCCTCGATGTGTGGAAGGCCCTGCCGCCGCGGACGTTTCCCAATTACGCGGCGGGTTCCTGGGGACCGAAGGAGTCCGACGAACTTTTGGCGCGCGACGGCCGGCGCTGGAGAAATATCCAATGACGAAAGTGCTGGTCATCGACGTCGGCGGGACTCACGTCAAGCTTCTGGCCAGCGGGCACAAGCAAAAAATTGAATTTCTCTCCGGC
>DATAXU010000197.1:0-33889 GCA_036272955.1 Verrucomicrobiia bacterium | reverse complement strand
GATTGTCGCCGAAGTGAGCCGGATGACGCCGGAAGGCGCGCTGTCGCGCATCGACATGAGGCTCCGGCCAGAAGGGAAAATGGGGCCGCTGGCGCGTTCCCTTCCCAGCTACGAGGATTATTACGCGCAATGGGGGCAGACTTGGGAACGAATGATGTTGATCAAGGCGCGCGTCGTGGCGGGCGATGCGCAATTAGGGGCCGAATTCCTCGAAATGGTGCAGCCGTTCCGATACCCGCGATCGCTGAGCCGGCGCGTGGTGCGGGAAATCGCGGCCGTCAAGCAAAGGATTGAGACGGAGGTCGTCAAGGAAGGCGAGATGGATCGAAACGTCAAACTGGGGCGTGGCGGCATTCGGGAAATCGAATTCATCGTCCAAACGTTGCAGTTGCTCAACGCTGGACGCGTGCCGTTCCTGCAAGGCGGCGCAACTGTGCCCACGCTGCAAAACCTGGTCAAATATGGCCTGCTCCCCGCCAGCGACGCCCTGGAATTGCAGCGGGCCTACACATTCCTTCGGGACGTTGAGCACCGTTTGCAAATGGAGGCCCACCGGCAAACCCACACCATTCCCAATGACCGCCAGACCCGAGATCGGCTTGCCAGGTTGATGGGTTTTCCGGCGTTGGCTGAATTTGAAAAAGCGCTCCGCGATCACACCCGCAACACGCGGCGAATTTACGATTCGATCCTTGCAGGGGAGCCGGCGGAGGAAACTGGCCTGCCGGGTGTTGAAATCGACGCCGCCCCGGGCCAATGGAAACAAGTGTTGACAGAGCATGGTTTTCGGGATGCGGACCGGGCACTTCAGATGCTGCGGATGTTTATTGAAGGCCCCGAATACGGCCACGTGTCCTCGCGGACGGTTGAATTGGCTCGGGAACTGTTGCCCCGATTTTTATCTCTCTGCCCGAAGGGTTCGAGCCTCCCCACACCCCCGGAACGTATTTTGTCGGACCCAGACAGGGTCCTGGTGCGGCTTGACAGTTTTATTGATGCTTATGGCGCGCGGGCGACTCTCTACGAATTATGGACGCAAAATCCGTCGCTCTTTGAATTGCTCCTGCTGCTCTTTGACCGGTCCGAGTTTCTGGCCGAGCGGGCGATTCGCGTGCCGGATTTGGTGGATGAATTGGTTTTGAGCGGGCGTTTGTCTCGTGCCCGCACCACCCAGGAAACTCTCGCCGATTTGCGTCACGGCGCGGCGGATGCGGACCAGGGCCTTTGGTTGCGCCGCTATCACCAAGCCGAATTGATGCGCATTGGCTTGCGCGATATTCTGGGTCTGGCGGGCTTTGAGCAGAATTTGTTGGAGCTATCCTGCCTGGCGGATGCCTGCCTCCAATACGCGCTGGAAGTGCTGATGCGAAAGCACAATTTGAAGCGCCCGCCCTTCTGCATCATTGGACTGGGCAAACTGGGCGGGCAGGAAATCAATTATGGGTCGGACCTGGACATCGTTTTTGTCACAGGCTCCGCGAACATTCCGCGATGCCAGCGTCTGGCGGCTGAATTGATGGAATTGCTTTCGGCCCACACGGAAATGGGGGCCGTTTTTCAAACCGACGCCCGCCTGCGGCCCGACGGCGAGAAAGGCTTGCTGGTCAACACGCTCGACGCGCACGAGGAATATTACCGGCGTCGCGCGGCGCTCTGGGAGATTCAGGCCTTGACTCGTGTGCGGGCGGTGGCGGGAGACCTCGAGATTGGCGCGCGCTATCAGCGGATGGCCGCGGGACTCGCGAATTTCACCGCTCCAAACGTGGCCGCTTACGCGCCTGATTGGATGGAGCAAATCGACCGGATGCGCCAGCGGATCGCCACGGAGCGCACACCGCCGGGCAAGGATCATTTGGCCATCAAAACCGGGGCCGGCGGATTAATTGACGCGGAATTCCTCGCTCAGGCGATGTGCCTGGGCCATGGTTGGCAGGAGCCGAACACGTTGAAGGCATTGTGTCGCGCGCAGGATGCGGGCGTGATCACACGGGCCGAGGGCGCCGAACTGATGGCCAATTACGGGCAATTGCGCCGGATTGAAGGCATCCTGCGGCGGTGGAGTTTCGAAGGGGAGACGCTGCTGCCGGAGGACGCGGCGGCTTTTCAACGCGTGGCTGTCCGCTGCGGTTTCGCCACCTCTGGCGAATTCGCTACGGCCGTTGAGTCGATACGGGAAAAAATACGGAAGGTTTATCTACGGCATTTCCGGCCCGCCTTGAAACGCGGTAGAAAAGTGATAAATTAATTGACAGAAAGTGATCTGAGATGCCCCTATACGAATACGAACTTTGTGACGGCGATTGCGCGGTTTGCGGCGGCAGTTTTACGTTGCGTCGCCCGCTCGACGCCGCGCCCTTGAAGGTTTGCCCCGCATGCCGCAAGCCCGTGCGCAAAATTATTTCCACGTTCAATTCGCCGGTGAAATTGAAACCCCTTTCGGTTTCCGACGCGAAAAAGGCAGGGTTCACCGTCCTCAAACGACTGGGTAAGGGCGAATACGAGAAGCAGTAACCGTTAGCGGTCTTCGAGGCTGTGAACCCACTGGATGGCGTGTTGCAGCAATTGGGTGCCGTCCTCCAGCTTGAGCTTTTCTTTAATGCGCGCCCGGTACGATTCCACCGTTTTTATCCCCAGGTGCAACTCTTCGGCGATTCGGCGCGTTCCCTGCCCGCGCCCAATGAGTTGAAAAACCTCCAGCTCCCGGTCCGTCAGCCGCTCTATCGGGGATTTCTGTTCTTCGGCGCGCCCGAGTACCATTTTATGCACCATGCGCGACGCCATTTTTTCGCTGATATAGATTTGCCCGCTGAGCACCTGCCGGATCGCCAGCAGGATTCGCTTCGTGGCTTCCTGCTTGGTGATGTATCCGCGAGCGCCCGCGCGCAAGACGCGTTCCGCATACAACGATTCATCGTGCATCGAGAGCACGAGCACCGGCAGCGCGGGCATCCGCGACTGAAGGTCCTTCACCAGTTCCAACCCATGCGTCGTTTTGAGCGTGATATCGGCAATGACAATCTCGGGCTTGGTCTCGTCGATTTTTTGCAGCGCCTCCTGCGTGTCTTCCGCCTCGCCGCAAATGACAAGGTCGCTTTCACGCTGGATGAGCTGCGTGAGCCACTCCCGCACAAGCGGATGGTCGTCAACTAAAAAGACTTTCGTCTTTGCCGTGGGGTCGGCCTTTGCTTTGGTTGTCATAATCGAGCTATATCAAAAAGTTCGTTCGAACGGAAGAATTTTCCACGGGTTTGCAGTTTACACGCTCTCCGGTTTGCAGATGTTTGCCGGCGTTGGCTTGGATTCATCTTTGGCCATGAAATTTTCATTGTGGAACGAGCATAAAACAATCGTGCCCCCTCCCGCTCCGCGCCGGATGTCCAGCGAGGCGCCAATCATTTTCGCGCGGTAATTCATAATACTCAGCCCCATTCCGAGGCTGGGATCCAATTCCGCCGGAAACCCAACGCCGTCGTCCTTGATCGTCAAAATAACTTCCTCGTCCACGGCCCCCAGTCCGATGGAAATGTTTTTGCAATGGCCGTGTTTGACAGCGTTATTGATGGATTCCTGCACGATGCGAAAAAGGTTGTTGCCGGCCACTTCGTCGTAAATCATCACGCGCTCTTCGCACGAAAAATGGCACGCCACGTTGTTGCGGGCCTGCACGATCGCGGTCAATTCCTCCAACGCCGACGCCAGTCCATCGACTTCCAGCCGCACGGGATACAATCCGCGCGCGAGGTTCCGCGCCTGCGAGATGCCTTCGTTGACCATTTCGGCGATGGTTTCCGCCTGCGCCGCCTCGGGCAATTTGTAACGTTCCAGCTTGTCGCGCATCAATTCCGCCGCAAAAGCGATGCTCACCAGGTGCTGGCACAGGCTGTCATGCAAATCCTGCCCAATCCGCCGTTGCTCGCGATCGCTGATTTCGGCGACCTGTTTTTCCATCTGTTTGCGCGCGCTCATGTCCGTGTAAACGACGACGCCGCCCTGGATTTGCCCGTGCTCGTCGATCAATGGACGCCCGGTCGCCGCCAGCCAGATTCCCTCCGAGGAATCCGATTGACGCAAAAAGATTTCCGCGCCGTCGATGACTTCCCCCCGCATTGCGCGAATTAACGGATGCTGGTTGGTCGGATAGACCGTGAGCGTGTCCGACAGGTAGGTTTTGAAACGGTCGGGAGAATCGCCCGTCCGAACAGATCCCAACCCGGCGCGAATCAACCTCTCCGCCGCCGGGTTAAAGAGCAGGATTTTCCCGCGCGCATCGGCCACGATCACGCCGTCGCCCATGCTGTTC
The DNA here is from genome assembly GCA_036272955.1 of Verrucomicrobiia bacterium. Classification (GTDB taxonomy): domain Bacteria; phylum Verrucomicrobiota; class Verrucomicrobiia; order Limisphaerales; family Palsa-1400; genus DATAUD01. The sequence continues at coordinate 29,589 of DATAXU010000197.1, read as the reverse complement.
AAAATGGACTGCAGGATGCTGGTCTGCTGTCGCAAGGCCGCTTCTGAACGCGCCAATTCCCGCGCGCGCTCCTCCGCCGCGGCGCTGCGTTCCGCAACCCGCTGCTCCAGCGTTTCGTTGAGGACGCGGAGATTTGCCTGCGCCTGCGTGCGTTCGAGCACTTCGGCGTGCAAGGCGTCGTTGGCGCGCGCCAATTCCTGTGTTCGTTCGCGCACGCGAATTTCCAGGCCCTCCTGCGCCGCGCGCAACGCCTGTTCGACTCGTTTGCGTTCGGCGACTTCCGTCGTCAACACGGACAAGGAAGTGTAAAGCGCAAGTCGTTGCAGTGTGTTCCAAAGCAGGAGAAGATGTTTGTCGATTGATCCGGGATCAAGGTATTTGGCCCCATACCAAATGCCGCAGCCAACCACCGCAATGATGATTCCCGGCCATCGCCCCGCAAACCAAGCCACGAAACAAACCGGGATCAAATAGAAGACCATCAGCGCAACCATCGGCCCCGTCACATAATCCAATTCGCCGATGTAAATCACCAGAACCAGTCCCATCAGAACCAGCGTGGTGCGGGACCGCCCATTAAGATATTCGACGATCAGCTTCACGAGAACGTGGCCATTTTAACCCATTGCCGCGGTGGAAAACAAGGGCCGAAGTTGGTTCGACAATTGCTTTAAAGCCGGGATTGTCAGTTATGCGACATGACGCGATACGTCCCGGCAGAGCTTATTCATTGCAGCCGAGGGCTTTATAGCGAACGGATTTTGGATAACCCCAATGACAACACATTCTTACCGGCGATTGGCCGGAGCATTTGTTTTGCTGGCGATCCTGTCAAGAACCGCCAACCTTCATGCCCAGGCGCCCGTCTCCAACTCGGTGGAGACCGTCCTGCTTTCTGTTTCCGGCACCATTGAAATCGCCGACGCCAGCTCTGCCACCTGGGCCGCCGGCCACGCCAATCAGATCCTCCACAACGGGGACCAACTCCGTTCCGGCAAAAACAGCCGCGCGACGCTTCGGCTTTCGGATTTGACGGTCTTTCGCATTTACGAACTCACTACGATGACCATTCATCCGCCGCCCAAGCCGGGGGAAAATCCGGTCATCGAAGTGAAATCCGGCGCGTCGTATTTCTTCAACCGCGACAAACCGAATCAAACTAAATTTCAGACGCCGTCCTCATCCGGGGCGATTCGCGGCACGGAGTTCAACCTGGCTGTCTCCGATGACGGCGTCACAAAGCTGACGTTGCTGGATGGCGAGGTGGAGTTGGGCAACAGCCATGGCTCGAGCGCGCTCAAAAGTGGCGAAGAGGCCGTTGTCGAACCGGGCAAAGCGCCAAAAAAATCCGCGACTGTCGAGGCCATTAACACCATCCAATGGACACTCTACTATCCCGCGATTCTTGACATTGACGATTTGGACTTGGACGCCGGCGTCGCCCAGTCGCTCGCGCCATCGATTTCGGCTTACCGCTCGGGCGATCTCCTGCAGGCGTTGGCGCAATACCCGCCCAACCGCGTCCCGGCCTCCGAATCCGAACGCGTTTATCGCGCCGCATTGCTCTTGTCCGTCGGCGAGGTGGACGACGCGCAAGACCTGTTGACAGGTGCGGTGCACGAAAACAGGCCCGCGCAATTGGCCGATGCTTTGAAGGAAATGGTGGCCGCCGTGAAAGGGCAGTCGTGGATCCGTTCCGGGCCTCGGACCCTCGCCACGGAATGGCTGGCGGGTTCGTATCAGGCGCAAGCTCACCGCGATTTATCCGGCGCGCTGCAAATGGCAGTGGGCGCCGCCGCAAAATCCCCTGATTTTGGGTTCGCGCAGGAACGGCTGGCCGAAATGGAATTTAGCTTCGGGCATACCGCCTCGGCATTGGCGACATTGAAAAAAAGTCTGCGACTTTCCCCGCGCAACGCCCAGGCGCTCGCTTTGAAAGGGTTCGTTTTAAGCGCGCAAAACAAAATCAACGATGCCCGCCAATGTTTCGAAGAGGCGATTGCCATTGACGGCTCCCTGCCAAACGCATGGCTTGGTCGCGGCCTTGTGAACATCCGGCAAAATCACGTCAAACAAGGTCGCCAGGACATCGAGACCGCCGCCGCCCTCGAACCTAATCGCGCCTTCCTTCGCAGCTATTTGGCCAAGGCCTGGAGCATGGACCTTCCCGGCCAATACTCCTGGGATACACATCTTGCCAACAAGGACGTCGGCCTCGCCATGCGCCTGGACCCGAACGACCCCACAGCGTGGCTTTATGCCGCCTTGCTGGACGATCAACTCAATCGCGTAAACCAATCCGTTGTTGACCTCGAACATTCCGAAGCCCTCAACGACAATCGCGCCGTTTTTCGCTCCAAATATATGTTGGATCAGGATGCCGCCGTCCGAAGCGCCAATCTCGCGTTGATTTATCAGGACGCCGGCCTCGGCGATGTCGCTGTGCGCGAAGCCACCAAATCCGTTGCGGAAGATTACGCCAATTATTCCGCGCACCTTTTTCTTTCCGACACCTACGACGCTCTGCGAGATCCCAAGGACGCGAATTTGCGCTACCAAACTCCCTGGGAGGACGAACTGCTGCTGGCCAACCTGCTCGCCCCTGTCGGCGCGGGCGCTCTTTCCCAAACGGTTTCTCAGCAGGAATATTCAAAGCTGTTCCAGGCCGACGGCGCCGGAATTTTCTCGCAAACGCAATTCTTCAGCCGCGGCGCCTGGCTCGAAAACGCCTCCCAGTTTGGCACCATCGAAAACATGTCCTATGCGGTGGACGCTTACTATTATACCGATCCCGGCTGGCGCCCCAATAACTACATCGACAACTCGGATTTCTCCGCGAAAGTCAAATTTCAACTCGACCCGGCCGATACCATTTTTCTCCAGGCCGAGCGCACGGAACTCGAAGCCGGCGACGTCCTGGAACACTACAATTACAACGTGCCGATGACCGTCGCGACCGGCGTGCATAACTTCGCCTCGGACTACGATCCGTCCCTAAGCGAAACGGAAAAACAGGACCCCAACATTCTTGCCGGCTATCATCGCGATTGGGGCACCGGCAATCACACTCTCCTTTTGTACCGGAGCCTCCAGGATTCCTCCACCGCTGGCGATGCCGATTATTACGCCCCGTTGCTCTCTTCGGACCCACCCTTTGGCGTTATTCCCTCAACCTATCCCGCCATCTACGCCCTGCAGAGCACCACGGAGCTGAATTCCATCGAGGCGCAGCATATCTATGAAAGCGATCTCCAAAGCATCATCGTCGGCGCCCGATACCAAACCGAAAGCATCCAAACGTCCACGACGATGCAGCAGCAACAAACCCTCACGCAGCTTCCCGGCACCGGCGTTGTGGACAGCGATTTCCAACGCGTCAGCTTTTACGGCTATTATCAATTCAATCCCGTCGATACACTTCATTTGACAGCCGGCGCCGCTTACGATTGGGAGCGCTTTCCTCTCAATATAAGCGGGCCTCCGCTTTCCACTGCTGAAGACGAGCGCGGACGCCTCTCACCAAAGGCGGGCGTGGATTGGACAACGCCCGACGGCACGCGCCTGCGCGCCGACTACACCCGCTCCATGAGCGGCCTCCTCAACGACAGCAGCACGTTGATTGAACCGAGCGAAATCGCCGGCTTCAACCAGCAGTTTCGCAGTCTTATTCCGGAGTCCGCGGGCCGGGGCACTCCTCCTGCGACCCGCTTCGAAACCTGGGGCCTCGGCGTGGACCACAAATTCCCCACCGGCACATATGTCGATGTCGAAGGCCAAATGTTGAGTTCCTTGGGCGACCAATTGCTTGGCGCCTGGACCAGCGGCGAACCGCCCATTCCAACCTCCGCTCCAAATTTGCCGCAGACCCAATATTTTCAGGAAAAAGACGCCTTCGCGAGCATCAGCCAATTGATCGGCGATGATCTGTCGGTCGGCGCCCGCTACACGTTGACCGCCGTGGACCTTTCCACACACGTAACGACTCCGCCCGGCACCGTCCCCCCCGGCTATTACGATGGCCACGAAAATTCCACCTTGAACGAGCTTAGCCTTTTCGCCAATTTGGAGCTTCCCTGCGGTTTCTTCGGCCAATTCCAAGCCAATTGGTGGGACCAGCAGAACATCGCCAGCATGGACGAGCCTGGCGACAGCTTCTATCAACTCAATCTTTACGCCGGTTACCGCTTCAAGCGCCGCCACGCGGAATTGACTCTCGGCATTCTCAATCTCAACAATTCGGACTACAACATCGATCCGATTACCTATTTCCTGGAACAAGCCCATAACCGGACTTTTGTGGCCAGCTTCAAATTCAATCTCTGATGCCCTACCCGAGGACTCCCACTTGGCCACGCAAAACAACAATTCCTGGGCGCTCTGGCAAAACTTAAGCCTCAAGGCCAGGGGCATTCTCGCGGGCATTGTTCTTTCCACCGGCGCTGGATTTCTGCTTCTTACAACTCCGCTAGGCTCCGGTTTGTCGGCGGCAAGTTATGACCTCCCGTTCGCCGTCCGGCCCTTCATCCATCCGAGCGAAGCGGTCCTCGTGTACCTGGACGACAGTTCGCACGAACACCTCAAACAAAAATATTTCGAGCCTTGGAACCGCGCCTACTACGTCAAATTCCTTAACCGCATGACCGCCGAAGGCGCCAAGGCCGTCGTCCTCGATGTCGTTTTCAGCGACGCTTTGAATCCTGTTATTGACCATCAATTCGCCGACGCGATGAAGGAAAACGGCAATGTCATCCTCGCCGGCGATTGGACGCGCGGAAAAAAATTCGGCCCGCCCCTGGATTTATTCAACGCCGGCGCTGCCGCTGACGTCGGTGCTTCCGCCCTGTTTCCGGATGCCGGCGAATATGTCCGCACCTACGCCCCAATCGTTATGGATGACAAAGGCTTTTCCCATCCCACGGAAGCCTGGTCCACGGCACTCCTCCTGCAACCCTCCTTCAACGAAAGCAACAGCCTCAAGGAATTCAATTTCTGGCTCAATTATTACGCCCCGGAAGACGCCCTGCCCTCCGTCAGCTTTTACAAGACGATCGCCGCCCACGATCCCGATGTCCCTCCCGGGTTCTTCAAAAACAAGGTCGTCTTCGTCGGCGCGAAATTGCAGACGCATCTGTCAAGCGAGCGTAAAGACGAATATTCCACGCCGTTCTCCTACCGCGACGACAACAAATGGACTTCCGGCGTCGGCATCCATGCCATCGCCTATCTCAATCTCATCCGAGGCGATTTTCTTCGCCGCCCTTCCTACCGTCTTGAGCGCGCCATCACGATCGCGCTGGGAATTCTTTTCGGCACACTCCTGGTGCTCTGCCGCCCGCACACGGCGACGTTCGTCGCGCTCTTTTCGATCCTCCCGATCGCTTTGGGCGACTATTATCTTTTTTGCTGCCACTTTATCTGGTTTCCGTGGCTGATCCCGGTCGTCGTCCAAATCCCCATCGCGCTCTTTTGGGGCATCGCCTACAATTCCCTCCAAATCTACGCCGAGAAAGTCCGCGTCGAACAATCGCTCTCACTCTATCTGTCTCCCAAGCAGGTCAAGAAATTCACAAAAGACCCCACGCTCCTGAAGCCCGGCGCTGTCAAACATCTCCTCACCGCTCTTTTCACGGACATTGCCAATTTCACCAGCATTTCCGAGGGCATGGACCCCGACGAATTGGCCCGCCTCATGAACGAATATTTCCAGAGTGCCGTCCACAATTGCATCCACGCAACGGACGGCACCGTCGTTAAGTACATCGGCGACGCCATCTTCGCCTTTTGGAACGCCCCCGATTTGCAGGGCGACCACGCCTATCTCGCGTGCGATGCCGCCATGCGCTTTGGCGCCCTCAAACCGCTCAAGGTCAATGGCAAGGAATTGGTCACGCGGGTGGGTCTCCATACGGGCGTCGCCAATGTCGGCAATTTCGGCAGCGACACACGGGTCGATTACACCGCCATCGGCGAGAACATCAACCTTGCCTCCCGCATGGAAGGTTTGAACAAGTATATGGGCACCACCGTCCTCATCACCGCCGACACCCAGCGCGAAGTCGGCGACCGCCTGGTCACGCGTCATATCGGCCTTTTTCAGCTCAAAGGCTTCGAAAAAACCATCGACGTTTACGAATTGCTCGCCCGCCCCGAACACGAAATCGAAACCCGCGATCTCCGCCAGCGCTTTGCCACGGCCCTTAATGCCTTCGTTAAGCGCGATTTCGACGCCGCCTGCTCCGCCTTCAATAACATCCTGGAAACCCACCCCACCGACGGCCCCTGCAAATTTTACCTGGAACAAATCGCCGAACTGCGCGCCACGGAACTCCCCGCCGATTGGAAAGGCGAAATCGCCCTCAAGGATAAATAATAAAGTTAGTTGTCCTTTCCCGATCTTGTAGTTCGTTGTATCAATGTGCGCATCGTTTCGCCCTGGGGGCGAAGGCGCCAAAACGGAAATGAACTAACCTCATTGGAGAATGACATTATGAGCACGACGAAACAGAAATACGTTCAACCCTATTTGTTTTTTGACGGTCGCTGTGAAGAGGCCATCGAGTTTTATCGCAAAGCCATTGGCGCCGAAGTCCTCAGGCTCATCCGCTTCAAGGACAGCCCCGACAAGTCACATTGCGGTCCTCCCGGAAACGAGAACAAAATCATGCACGCGACCATTAAGATCGGCGAATCCTCGGTCATGCTGTCGGATGGCCGTTGCGGCGGGAAGGAGCAATTCCAGGGTTTTTCCCTCTCAATCGGAGTCCAGACGGAAGCCGAGGCCGATCCCTTGTTCAACGCTTTAAGTGAAGGCGGCCAGGTCCAGATGCCCTTGGCAAAGACTTTCTTTTCATCTCGCTTCGGAATGGTCACCGACCGTTACGGCGTCATGTGGATGATCATCGCAGGGGGCTGAGGCAGACTTTTCCGCGCGTAAAGTTAAAGCCCCGCTTTGATCAGCGTATCCACTTCCTGTTGCGCCGCCGGATAATCTGGCCGTTGCCGCAGCGCAATGCGAAATTGCTCCGCCGCTTCGCGTTGCTTGCCCTGGCGGGCCAGGCACAAGCCGAAGTTGAAGTGTGCCTCGGGATTTTCCGTCTTTAGTTCGAGCGCAGTCCGATACTGCTCCGCCGCCTCATCCAACTTGCCTTCTTGCGCAAACACATTGGCAAGATTGTTGTGGCCTTGCGGATCTTTTGGATTGAGTCGCAGGCAGGTTTCATATTCCGCGATCGCCCCCGGATAATCGCCCTGCATCGCCAGGGCGTTGCCTAAATCGCTGTGCGCGCTAGCATAATCCTCTTTGTAAAGCACCGCCAACCGGAACTGCTCGATCGCCTCTTTCAGTTGGCCGTGCATCGCCAGCGCGATGCCATAATTGTTATGCGCATCGGCGTGGCGCGGGTTTTCCTGGAGCGCCGCCTGATACTCGTGAATGGCTGCGTCCCTCAGCCCCAGGCTGCCAAGCGCGTTGCCCAGGTTATTGTGGGCCTCCGTCAGGTTGGGGTTGAGGCTCAACGCCTTGATGTATTCATTCGTCGCCTCCGCAAAACGGCCCAATTGGGCCAGCGCATATCCCAGGTTGTTATGCGCTTCGTCGTAATTCGGGTTTATTTGCAGCGAACTTTTGTAATACAACATCGCCTTCTCCGTTTCGCCGCGATTCGACAAAAAGAAACCCAGATTATTGTAAGCAAGATAATTGTCCTTCGTCACCGCGACGGCGTGTTGGAACAGCGTATCGCTGTCGTGCCAGTACCCCACCTGCACGGGCGTCAATACGGCGCACGCCGCAATCGCCAGCCCAGCCGCCGCACCCAAAATCCACCGCGCCCGAACAACCTCGCTCGCGGTCCACACCACCAGGATCAAAATGCCCGCCATCGGCACGTAACTGTAACGGTCCGCCATGGATTGAATTCCCACCTGCACCAATCCGATGGTCGGCGCGAGAATTCCCAAAAACCAAAACCACCCCACAATCGCGTACGGCTGCGCGCGTCGGCGCCAAATCACAATCGCCGTAATTGCGACCAGCAGGGCCGCCGCCCCCGCCACCTGCCGGATCGGCCAATACCCCGGATGCGGATACAACACCGACAGCCGCGCCGGCCAAAAAATCTTGGCCAGGTAACGAACATACGAAATGACCGAATTGCCAACTCGGGCCAAAATCGGCAACCCACTCAATGGCGAAACCGCTCCCCCTCGCCGCTGCACGGCAAACGTCACCACCCCGGAAACCGCCGCAAGAACGAAAAACGGAATCTTCTCGGTCACCAACCCCCAGGTCATCCGCCGCTTCAACGGCCAGTAATCCAACAACAGCAACACAAACGGCAACGTCACCACCATCGGCTTGGCCATCAGCCCGCACGCAAAACACACCACCGCCGCGACGTAATAGAATTTCAGCCTGGAGCTTTGAAATTTGACGTAGCTCCAAACCGCGAGCAGCCAAAACAGCGTACTCAAAACATCTTTTCGCTCGGAAATCCAAACCACCGATTCCACCCGCAACGGATGCAATGCCCACAACGCCGCGACAACCGCGCTGCGCCAAATCGCCCCCGTCATCGCGTTTAAAATCAAAAAGAGCAGCACCGCGTTCGCCGCGTGGATAATGACGCTCGTCAAATGGTGTCCCGCCGGCCGCATTCCGTAAAATTGCACGTCCGCCATGTGCGACAGCCACGTCAGCGGATGCCAATTGCTCGCCGCGCCGGTCTCGAACGCCCACGCCGCGCCCGCTTTCGTCAAGCCGTGTTGCACATCGGCGTTGGAAGTCACGTAAGTGGGGTCGTCGTAATTGACAAAGTCGCACCGCATCGCTCCCCAGAACACCGCCAGCACCGCGGCGGCGAGCGAAAGGCAGATCAGCCGCGCCGTCCATTGCTGTGAGATTTTGCGGGTCACTGCTGCGGAAACAAGTCGGACGAGAGCAGCTTCATTTTCGCCAGCCGGAACGCCATGGCCGTGCCGAGACACCCAAAACCATACGTGACGCTCCGCTGGAAATTGATCGACGACGCCTCGTCAAAATACTTCGTCGGGCAGCTTACCTCCGCGATCGTGTAGCCGAACCACAGAATCTGCGCCAGCATTTCATTATCGAACACGAAATCGTTCGAGTTCGCCGACAGCGGCAGCCGTTCGAGAAGCTCCCTCGAAAACGCCCGATACCCCGTGTGATATTCCGAGAGTTTGGCCCCCAGCAGAATATTTTCCGACAGCGTCAAAAACCGGTTCGCCACGTACTTCCAAAGCGGCATACCTCCCTGGAGCGCGTAGTTCCCAAGAATCCGGCTTCCCAGCACGCACGGATAAAGTCCATTGGCGATCATCGAAGCCATTGCCGGAATCAGCTTCGGCGTGTACTGCGAATCCGGATGCACCATGATGACGATGTCCGCCCCCTCCGTCAGCGCCAGCCGGTAGCAACTTTTTTGATTGCCCCCATACCCGAGATTTTTCTCATGAGTAAAGACCGTCGTATTAGGAAGATCATTGGCGATGGCGGTGGTTTCATCGCGGCTGGCGTCATCGACAACGATCACCCGGTCCACGATATCCTGGGCCATGACCTCATCGAAAGTTTGGACAAGGGTTTTGGCCGCGTTATAGGCCGGCATGACCACAACAACCTTTTTGCCTCGGAACATCCCACGATACTACAAAAACCAAAGGCCAGAAACCAATTAAGAAATCGCGGTCTTCGAGGACTTGGCGAAAAAGGGTCGAAAAGAATTTCCATCGGATAGATTTCTAAGTGAAAAAATCGTTTAAAATCGTCTAAAACTCCAACCGTCCGTTTTTATTCCGCCAGCCAATCTGCTTAAATGGCCGCATGGACCGATAATTGGCGGGTGCTGCCTCACTTCAGCGCGGCTTGCCGCCAACTGAATTGGTCTTGGCCCCGCGGACCCGATCCGCTTTGCAAGCGGGAGCGAATGTCGGTGAGAATTTCGTAATAACGCCAGGCGGCGGGCGCGTTTGGCTCCTGATAGTGATCAGGCTCGAGCACGAGCTTGCCGGTCGAAAGCAAGACTCGGCGCACCTCTGCGTTTTGGAGCACCTTTTGCCAAGTGATCGCAACAATCAATCGGTAGTGATCCCCAGGTTGGGCCGGGCGATATTCCATTCTGTGACCTTCAAAAGTGACCCAATCAATATGCATCACAGTCATATTGGTGTTGGCCAGATCGCCAGCTCTCTTTGCGTTGAAACCGGTCATCTGTCCCACTTCAGCGCGCGTGCAGCGCCACCGCACGCCGGGAAATGTCGCCCGGACGTCCGCGGGATTTTCCGGGTATTTCATGGCCTGCCAGAACCCTTCGAGACTGGCGTAGCGCCGGTGATGAAAGACGAAAGGGGTGGGCGCGAAGTTGGATAGTAGTCCCAGTTCGTTACGCTTGGAGAGGATGACTTCACCCGGTTTGGATTCTTGCGGGAGAATCTCCCATCCGGGCGCTTCCGCCTTGGACACTGGCGTCCACCAACGGGCCGGATAGTCCTGGGGCGGCGCCGACTGAGGTGAGCGGCAGGAGCAAAGCAAAGAGGTCATCGCCAAAACCAGAAAGTAACCAGCCACGCAATTTATTTTCTGTCCAGCCCCGCGCATGAAGAAGTGTTAGCAAAACCCGGAGGCCAAGCAAGCGCCCGAGCCAGCCCTTTGGCAAGATTTGCACAAAGGTTCCACGGAAGATGGAGCGGATGTACCCCGTCCCACCGTCGCGCTTCGCGCTACGGCGGGCGCCAAGGGAGCCGGTGAGATAGTACGTCACGGCCCGCCCTGTTTAACCGGCGCAAGTGGTCTGCCAGCAATTCGCGTTCATTCATGCGACACGGGCCAATTCAAGGCGGTGGCGCAGAAGGCGCTCTACCTCGGCGGCATCGGCCTCGGGGTGTTGGCGTCGGATCCCGTCGTGCGCTACATCGCAGGAAAGCTCGTGCAACTCCAAGGCAATCATCAGACGTTGCTCGCCAGTCATGCCACGGAAGAGCTGGATTTGTTTTGCCGACGCGCCGTTGCCGGCTCCATCACTTCTCATCAGGCCAATTCCCAGCCTCCCATAATCTCAAAACTCTACCATTCAGAGTCAGAGCACGAACTCGACGGGAATTTTCTCCGCGGCGCGGCGGGCGGCTTCTCCGGGGAGTTTTTTCCGCAGCGGCATCGTCTGGGCGATTCGCTCAAGCATCGCTTGCGGATCAATCCGTGGAGGTTGGGACACAAAATCGGGCGCCACCGGAAATTCGAGGGTGATGTCATTCTCGTTCGTCGAGGGCGGCGGACATTTTCTCATACAACCCAAATGTAGCATATTTTTCGAATAATCGGCGAATGTTTTCCGATTTGATGTCCATCCTGTTGGCGCGAATGAGGTTCTCCACGTCAAGGAAATCCTTCAAGAACCGATGCGGCCGCGTGTTTTTTATCGAGTGCAGTTTTAGAGCAATAAGGTGTGGCTGCGAGCGGATTTCTTTTCTCGTCCGCACTTTGCCCGCGGTGAGAAAGGGCTGTCCAGAGAATTCGGAGAGGCCTTATCTTATCGCGCCGCACCCCTCTCCCGTGCTTTTGCGGCACTATTATGCAAGTCATCGCCACCTCGAATTCTGTCAGATGGTTGTAACAAACGGCTTGCAACGGGTGTCTCTATTAATGAATATTGTGTCATTGTGGATTTTAGCGTGAAACCGACGGCGACATTTGGGGAACCGCAAAACCCGCTCCGCGCCGCTTCACCGGACTCCGATCTCCCCGCGCCACGCAAATTGACGCCGCGCGCGGTTTATCAGCAGGTCACGGCCAGCATTGAGTCGGTCATGCGGGGCCAAACGATGGCGATCCGACGCCTTTTGGCCGCCCTTGCCAGCGGCGGTCATGTTCTGCTGGAGGATTACCCCGGCACGGGCAAAACCACCCTCGCCAAGGCCCTGGCGCGGTCGATCGATGCCAGCTTCAAACGCATTCAGTTCACGCCGGATTTGCTGCCCTCGGACATTCTGGGCGTTTCAGTGTTTAACCAGCGGGATCAGACCTTTTCATTCCATGAAGGGCCGGTTTTCAGCAATATTCTGCTCGCGGACGAAATCAACCGCGCTTCACCCCGCACGCAATCGGCTTTGCTCGAAGCCATGGCGGAAAATCAGGTCAGCGTCGATGGGGAACGGCGGCCATTGACCCAATTGTTCTTCGTCATCGCCACCCAGAACCCAATCGAGTTTCGCGGGACTTATCCGTTGCCGGAAGCACAAATGGACCGGTTTGCCATGCAATTTGACCTCGGCTACGTCAGCCCGGCGGATGAAGTCGCGGTGCTGACGGCCCAAACGGGACGACACCCGGTCGAGAGCCTCGCCCCTTGCGTTGGGCTGGAGGACATTATCCGACTGGGCGAAGGGGTCAGGGGCATCCGCATCAGCGAGGAGTTGAAGTATTACGTGGTGCGGCTGGTGACGGCAACCCGCACGGCGGCTGGCGTGCAATTGGGGGCCAGCCCCCGCGCGTCGATTGCCCTCATGAAGACGGCGCAGGCCCTGGCGCTTTTTGACGGGCACGAATTCGTCAGCCCGGAGCACATTCACGAAGCCTCCGTTTCGGTCATGGCGCATCGCCTGGTTTTGGAACCGCAAGCGAAGTTTTCCGGGATCACTTCGCGCCAGGTGGTGGAAGAAATCCTCAAACGCGTCCCCGTTCCGGTATGACGGCGCGGCGTCCCATATGTTCGCGTCCTGGCGCCAAAATCTTTCAAACTGGAATGTGCGGGTAGAATCGCCCGGCGCGTTCTTTGCGCATCGGGAGACCTTGTTCAAACGGTATCTCTACCGGAATTACCACACTTTCGCCTCGATCACCCATAGGTTCCGCCGGCGTCTCACGCCCGCCGGCTGGATGGTGCTGGCCGGAACGATCACGGCGGCGGCGCTGGGTGCGGATACGAATGTCTCCTGGAGCTATCAGACCTTCGCATTGCTGGGGTGCATTGTTCTGGTCAGCACGTGTTGCACGCCTTTTGGCCGGCCCGACATTTCGCTGGAAAGGGTGATGCCGAAATTTGGATCCGTGGGGGAAACATTCCAGTACCAGATCCTTGTGCGAAATCTCGGTGCCGCCCCGCAGAAAGCGTTGAAATTGATCGAGGAACTGCCGGACCCGCGTCCGAGTTTCAAGGATTTCGCCGAGACGCCCGAACCCGGCGAGGAACGGCGCAACTGGATCGACCGCACTTACGGCTATTACCGATGGCGCTGGCTTTTGGCCCGCAACATTCGCGCCCAGATTCCCGAACAGTCGCTGCCGGATTTAATCCCGAATGGCGAATGCTCCATCACCGCGCACTTGACCCCGTTGCGCCGCGGCGTGCTGCGCCTGACTTCGGCGACCGTGGCGTGCCCGGATCCCTTCGGCTTGTTTCGGTCGCTACGAACGTTGCCGGTGGCACACTCCACCCTCATTTTGCCCAAACGGTATCCGATCCCGGCCTTCCAGTTGCCGGGAACGATGAAATATCAATTGGGCGGCATTTCGCTGGCCTCGTCGGTGGGGGAATCCGAGGAATTCGTCGCGTTGCGCGAGTACCGGCCGGGCGATCCGCTGCGGCGGATGCATTGGAAGAGTTTCGCCAAACTGGGCAAACCGATCGTCAAGGAACACCAAGAGGAATTTTTCGTCCGCCACGCATTGATCCTGGATACTTTTGCCGGGATTGGAGGGGGGGAAATGTTTGAGGAGGCCGTGTCGATCGCTGCGTCGCTGGCCTTCACCATCCAGAACCAGGACTCGCTGCTGGACCTGATGTTTGTGGGGCCGCGCGCGTATTGTTTCACGGCGGGGCGGGGCGTCGGTCACATCGAGCAAATCCTGGAGGTCCTTGCGTCCGTCCAGGCTTCGCGCGAAAAGAATTTCGCGGCGCTGGAAAACCTGGTCACCACTCACGCTTCGGATTTGAGCGGCTCCGTCTGCGTCTTTCTTTCGTGGGACAAGGACCGCCAGCGCCTGGTGCAGTCTCTGCTTTCGCGCGACGTGCCGCTGCACGTCTTTGTGATCACCAATTCGGATGAGCCGTTGCCGGCGGGCGTGATGGCATCCCAACAGCAGCATTTCCACCCGGTGCCGATGGGGAAGGTGGCCGAAACCTTGGCGGCGCTATGAAGACGTTTCCATTCCTGATGGGCGCGGCGCTTTTGTTTTGGGGTTGGGAGACGGGTCTGTTTCTTGCCGGCCTGGTGATGGCGGTCGTCATTGAAGGTTCGCGATTCGTCCGTTTGCGCTGGGATTTCTCCGATACCGATCTCAACCGGGTCAGCGACCTGTGCTGGGTGCTGTTTCTTGGGGCGGGGTTGATTCTGTATTCCACGGAAGACCGGATGATTTTCATTTTCAAGTTCGCCCAGTGGATGCCGATGACGTTTTTCCCGATCATGCTGGCTCAAGCCTATGGGAACCGCGATGCGATGCCCCTGAGCGTCGTTTCGTGGGCGCTGCGCCGGGCGCGGGACACGGCGCTGGCGCGGAAATCCTTCAACGTTTCGTTTGTCTATTTTGCGATTTGTTTGATGGCTGTCAGCGCGTCGAACCGGCCCAACGGCTGGTTCTACTGGGGAATGTCGGCGCTTGTTTTGATGGCGTTGACAAGCGTGCGACCGCTCCGGGTCACGCGCTTTTCGTGGGTGGTGCTGATTGTGGGAGTGACGATTGCCGGGCAACTGAGCCAGCAACAACTGCGCAGATTGCAAAACGCCATGGAAGGCGCTCTCGGCGGATGGCTCGCGGACATCTTTCGCGCCCCGCAGGATTCGCGCGAGTGCAGGACAATGATGGGACACGAGGGGCGCCTGAAGCTTTCCAACAAAATCGTCCTGCGCCTTCGCGCGTTGCCGGGGGAGATTCCGCCGCCGTTGCTGCGGGAAACGGCCTATGACTCCTACAAAAACGAAACGTGGTGGGCCACGAGCAACGACTTCGCTTCCATGCCCATGAGCGGTTCCACCAACGATACGCTTCGGATCCTTCCGAAAAAAGCGATCGGCAGCGCCGTTGAGATCGCGGAATATTTGCGGGACGGCACGGGGACTCTCGCGCTGCCGCACGGCACTTTCGAGCTGGAAAATTTTCCCGCCGTCGCCCGCACGAACCGGCTCGGAGTCCTCGACGTGGAGTCCGGCCAGGGCCTGATGAATGTTTACGCGCACTATGGCGGAGGCCTTTCCCTGGATGGTCCGCCCGCGGCGATGGATCTGACGGTGCCCGAAAACGAAAGCGCGGTATTGGAGCAAGTGGCCGACGATCTTCATCTCGATCAAATGACGGAGCGCCAGAGAATCCGCGCGGTCAGCCTTTTCTTCCGCGAGCATTTTAAATACTCGCTGAGAATTCCGCCACGTCTCGAACGCTGGACGCCGTTGGGCCAGTTCCTGATGCGGACAAGGGCGGGGCATTGCGAGTATTTCGCGACCGCGACGGTTTTGTTATTGCGTGAAGCCGGCGTGAGCGCGCGGTATGTCGCGGGCTACGCTGTGACTGACAGCGCCCTGCACGGCGACACCTATCTCATTCGCGAGCGGCATGCCCACGCCTGGGCGCTGGTTTACCATTCGGACAGCAAGACATGGGAGCAAATCGACACGACGCCCTCGGGCTGGGATGATGCGCAGCCAATACCGTGGTGGCAGGCAGGCTCGGACTTTTTTTCCGATTTGTATTTCCAATTTTCCAAATGGCGCTGGGGCAAAACTTCATTTGCCCATTACGCGGAATGGTTGTTGGTGCCGCTGATACTCTATCTGGTCATTCGCATCATCGCTTCGCAACGGCGCAAGCCCGCCTCGGCCGGCAGCGGGGATGGCAGCAACCTGGTCTGGCCGGGCCTGGACTCCGAATTGTTTGTGATCAACCGGCGGCTGGCGGAGGTCCATTTATCGCGCCAGCCACAGGAGGCTTTGGCAAATTGGCAGCGGCGCCTCGAAGAAGCTTTTCCGACATCCGGCGGCCTGCGCCGTATTTTCAAATTGCACCGCCGTTTGCGTTTCGACCCGATTGGATTGGAGAACCATGATCGGCAGACCCTCAAACGCGAAGCGGAAGAGTGGCTCGCCGAACACACCCCTCCGGCGAACCGACCCGGAACACACAGGGGATAACGCTGGAGTGATCGCCAAAAATAATTCCCGCCGACACCGAAGCCCAAGTGTTCGACGCAGCTTCAGCACCCTTCGCCTTTCATTACCCAGTTGTTCATTCTTCGCGCTCTTCGTGGTGTCAAGCTCGGATGACTTGTAGCGATCGGGAAGGTTACCACGAAGAGCACGAAGCTCACGAAGAAAGAATAGAGAAGTCGAAACGGCTAGTGTAGTGTCTTATAAACGACTGGTGTTATTTCGTGGTTGATATGCCTCGTAAACGCGGTGGATTTCGTCGAAAGCGACGCGAGAATAAAACCAGCTAACGAGGAGACACTACACTGGTTTATCTGCTCGAACGGCCGTCTCTGCCAACCTGGTTGTATGCTTGCACTTCGCTTTGGATTCTTTGCGCCGCTTCCTGTAGTCCGTTCGCCTGCGCTTTTTGCAATGCCAGTTTTCCCGTGGAAAGTGCATTCGTGTAGTCGCCCGTCGCGGCCTCGGCGATGGACATTGTTTCCAAATAACTGGACACACCGAACTGCGTCAGTTGATTGGCTCGCGTTGCAAGTTCGAGGGCGTGAGCGGGGTCAAACCACGGCGTTCCCCGGCAAGTGGCCAGGAGATGGGCAAGTTTATTCAGGACGGCTGTGTCAGAAGGGTCGAGCTTCAAGGCATGGGCGTAATTGTCGGCGGCTTCTCCGATGCGTCCCAATTGTTCGAAGGCCATGCCGCTATTGAGGTAGGGAGCGGGATAGCTGGGATTGAGTTCACTGGCCCGCCGAAATTCGGTCAACGCCGCTTCAGTCTTGTTTTGACGCGCCAGGACGGTGCCGAGGTTGTTATGCAGCAACTCGCTGCGGGGATTGAGCTTAAGGGCTTCGCTGAAATGATACGCGGCATGGTCGAGGTCGCCCGCCGCGGCGTATTCGATTCCAACGTTGTAATGGGCATGAACAGAGTCCGGCTTGAGTCGTAGCGCTTCTTCGTAATGAGGTATCGCTTCGGGTCCCCTGCCGGCATTGGAAAGGGCCACGCCAAGACCGTCCTCTGCCATTGCGCCTTCGGGCGTTACGGCGAGAATGCGAGTGTAAAGGGTGATTCCGTTTTTCCAGAACTGCAATTGTTCGTGGGTCAGGACTATGCACAGGGCGAGCCATGCGCTCACGGCGCCGATTGCCAGGGTTCGGGTGGGTGCATGCGCCGCCAGCCACTGGTTTAATGACCATGCCAAAGCGATGAAAATGCCGATGAGCGGAATATAAGTGTAACGGTCCGCAACGGCTTGTCCTCCGACTTGCACAATCCCGATGACAGGGACCAGCGTGCCTAGAAACCAGAGCCAGCCAAATGCCAGCCACGGATATTTGGCCCGCCGCAAAAAAGCGAGGCCGCTTATGACTACCAGGACCAGAACGGAACACAGCCCCTCCCGCAATGGGGCCGAAACCGGCAGCGGATAAAAAACACAAAGGGAAGCGGGGAAAACTGTTTTGTACAGGTACCAGCCGTAGGCCGCGGCGGCGTTCATGGTTCGAAGACCCAAGGGAACGTCGTGCAACGTTTTCATGGCGCCGCCCGAATGTTGGGCGGCGAGGGTGATTGCGCAGGCGGCAATGGACAATGCGAAAAACGGAACCTTTTCGAGAAGAAGCCGCGACTCGGCCGTCCGTCGCAATGGCCAGTAATCCAGAAGAAGCAAGAGAAACGGAAGCGTCACCACCATGGGTTTCGACATCAAGGCAAGCGCGAAAAAGAACAACGCGGCGGCGTAATGGAACTTAAAATCTGAAGTCGGGGACTTGAGGTTTTTCGCATAGCGGGCATAAGCCCAAAGTGTCGATAGAAGAAACAACGTGCTGAGCAGATCTTTTCGTTCAGCGATCCACGCGACGGATTCCACGTGCAACGGATGCCATCCAAAGAGCGCGGCGGCCATCGCGGCGGGCCACAGCGCACCTGTAAGTGAATCCAGCAGCAGGAAGAGCAGAAGGGTATTGAGCGTGTGAAGCAGGACGTTGGTAAGATGATGGCCTCCGGCAAAAAGTCCATACACCGAGCAGTCCATCATGTGCGAAACCCACGTCACCGGATGCCAATTGGCCGCATAGGTGGCGGTGGTGGCCCATTTCAACCCGTCGGCCGAGATTCCCTGTGATACCCACGGGTTATCATATATATATTGGTCGTCGTCGAAATTGACGAAGTCGTAACGGGTGGAAGGCCAATAAAGGGCAAGCGTGATAACGGTCAAAGTCAATGCAGCCGCCAAAAGAAAGAGTCTGCGGCTTCGCCCTTGCTGCGCTCGTGTTGCGTGTTCGTTCATCGGGTCTTCGCACCAGCACTGGCGGCCAAAAGGACAAACCCCGCCGTAATGCCGTGTATCGACCGTTCTTACGAAACGCTTTTAGGAATAGGTGACTAATTTGCGGTTCAAGAACTAAAAGTCAATAAGCACGAACATGGCAGGGTAAATGACCATGTCTGTCCAAAGAACCACACACTTGGCCGGTGCGTTAACTACAAGAAATATCGGCGGGCCGCCGGAAAACTTTAGTGGAATTCAGGGGAATTTTCGCTCTACAGATTTTCGAGGATGTCGCTGGTTTTTTTCACAAGGCCAATGCGCGGAAATGTTTTGGTCACCGTGAACGTGTGTTCTTCGGCGGATATCGCCGACATGGCGTCTTCCACGAATATCTGGTTGTAACCATATTCGTAAGCGAAACGGGCGGTGCTCTCGACCCCGATATTGGTCGCAATGCCGCAAAGGACCATGGCTGTGATGCGGCGCCTTCTGAATTGCAAATCCAGTTCCGTGCCGTAAAAAGCGCCCCACTGATGTTTGGTGATGATGAAGTCCCCCTGTTTTGGCCCCATTTCCGGGACGATCTCCGCCCAGTTCGGCGGCGGGTTTTGAAACTGCAACGGAGCATCGGCCACGGGACGCAACGCGTCTTTGCCGTCGGGAGAAGGAGTGACCCTTACCAAAAAAACGGGCATCCCGTTTTTTCTAAAGGCGTCCGCAATGGCGGCCGCGTTCTTTACCACGAGGTCCGCCGGATGCGGAGCGGTTTGCCGGCCCACGATGCCGCGTTGCAGATCAATGACCACCAGCGCCGTGTGGGGTTTGTTGGATAATATATTGCTCATAATCGTTCTCTTGTTCTCCAACATACTCTTATCACGCGCATTGCGTCGGGGCAAATGCGGGTTTTGAAATGTCTTTGTTCATTGATAATAAACTGGGGCGACTTACAATCGCGCATCATTTATGGCCACTACCAAAACGTCCGTCGCGGGTGCCAACATCGTGTCCGTCCTTCAGGAAAAGCGCGTGTTCGCGCCGCCCCAATCATTTTCAAAGCAGGCGCGCGTTTCGTCGCTGGCGCAATATCGCAAACTCTACAACGAATCGATCCGGCAGCCGGAGAAGTTTTGGGCGCGCGCGGCGAAGGAGGAATTGATCTGGTTCACGCCATGGAAAAAGGTCCTGCAATGGAAATTGCCGAATGCCAAATGGTTTTCCGGCGGGCGGTTGAACGTCAGCTATAATTGCCTGGACCGGCATTTGGGAACTGAAACGGCCAACAAGGCCGCGCTCATCTGGGAGGGTGAACCGGCGGGTCCCGGCACGCCCGGCGAGCAACGCACATTCACTTACAAACAACTTCATCGCGAGGTGTGCCTGTTTGCAAATGTTCTCAAACGCAACGGAATCAAAAAAGGCGATCGCATCATTATTTATTTGCCCATGGTGCCGGAGGCGGCGATTGCCATGCTCGCCTGCACGCGCATCGGGGCCATTCACTCGGTGGTCTTCGGCGGTTTCAGCGCGCAGTCCGTGGCCGACCGTATTTTCGATTCGCAGGCGAAATTGGTCATCACGGCCGACGGCGGGTTCCGGCGGGGAAGCGTGGTGCCCTTGAAAAAAAGCGTTGATGAAGCGCTCACAATCAAGGACGCCGACGGAAAGCTGCTGGCGGCCACGATTGAGAAGGTCATCGTGCTGCGGCGCACAGGGCATGAAATTCAAATCCAGGAAGGGCGCGACGTGTGGTGGCACCGGGAATTGCAATACGTCGAGGCGGATTGCCCCGCCGAAAAGCTGGAAAGTGAAACGCCGCTCTTTATTCTTTACACCAGCGGATCGACCGGCAAGCCGAAGGGAATCCTCCACACCACGGCGGGCTATCTGCTGTACGCGAAAATGACGTCCAAATACGTTTTCGACCTGAGGCCGGAGGATGTTTATTGGTGTACGGCCGACATCGGGTGGGTCACCGGGCACAGTTATGTTGTTTATGGTCCGCTTGCCTGCGGCGCAACATGCCTGATGTACGAAGGCGCGCCGAATTACCCGGAGCCGGATCGTTTTTGGCAAATGATCGCCCGGCATGGCGTGACGATTCTTTACACCGCGCCGACAGCCATTCGCGCTTTCATGAAATGGGGCGAGCAATGGCCGGATAAACACGACCTCAGTTCGCTTCGCCTTCTCGGCACTGTCGGTGAACCGATTAACCCGGAAGCGTGGATTTGGTATCGGGAGGTCATCGGGCACAAACGCTGCCCGATCGTCGATACGTGGTGGCAAACCGAAACGGGCGGCATCATGATTACGCCGCTGCCGGGCGCGACGCCGGCCAAACCGGGCACGGCCACACTGCCGTTTTTTGGCATCGTGCCGGAAGTGGTCGATGACCAGGGCAAACCTCTGCCGAAGAATTCCGGGGGCAAGCTGGTGATCCGCAAGCCGTGGCCGGGAATGTTGCGGGGCGTTTGGGGCGATCCCAAACGATTTTTTGAAACTTACTGGAGCGAGGTTCCCGGCAGTTATTTCACGGGCGATGGGTGCCGGCAGGACAAGGATGGGTATTTCTGGATCGTCGGGCGCATCGATGACGTTCTTAACGTGGCCGGACATCGAATCGGCACGGCGGAAGTGGAGAGCGCGCTGGTCAGCAATTTGAAAGTGGCGGAAGCTGCCGTCGTCGGACGGCCCGACGACCTCAAAGGGCAGGCGCTGGTGGCGTTTGTCACGTTAAAGGGGGGCGTTGTGCCCGCCGCGACCCTTCGCGAGGAGCTTCGCCAGCATGTCGCCAAGGAAATCGGGCCGGTCGCCAAGCCGGATGACATTCGCTTTGCGGAGGCGCTGCCCAAAACGCGCTCGGGTAAGATCATGCGGCGATTGCTCAAACAAATCGCGTGCGGCGGCGAGGTCAAAGGGGACACCACGACTCTGGAGGATTTTGGTGTTTTGGCCAAACTCTCAGCAGTCGAGGAATAGGATCGCCAATGTTGCGGACCGTCTTCACGCTGGCATTTTTGGCTTCAATGACATTAAGCGCACAGACTCCGGCCCGCCTGCAAATGGTACGCGAAATCCTGCGAGAATCTCCGCTCATCGACGGCCATAACGACCTGCCGTGGGAATTTCGCAAACTCGCCAGCAATCGACTCGACACGATTGACCTCTCGCGCGACACGACGCCCTTTGGGCTGGTGACCGATTTGCCGCGATTGAAGGCCGGGGGCGTCGGCGGGCAATTCTGGTCGGTTTATGTTCCAGGGGACTTGACCAACGGCGCGGCCGTGACCGCAGTGCTGGAACAAATTGACCTCGTCCACCGAATGATCGCGCGCTACCCGCAAAGCCTGGAACTGGCGCTCACCGCCGACGACATCGTCCGCATTCATCGCGAGGGAAAGATCGCGTCGCTGATCGGCATGGAAGGCGGTCATTCAATCGGCAATTCGCTCGGCGTGCTACGGATGATGTATGCGTTGGGGGCGCGATATATGACTCTCACCCACGTCAAAAATAACGAGTGGGCCGATTCGGCGACGGACACGCCCGCACATCACGGGCTGACGCCCTTCGGCGAGGACGTGGTGCGCGAAATGAACCGCATCGGAATGCTCGTCGATCTTTCGCATGTTTCGGACGAGACGATGCGCGCCGCGTTGAAAATCTCCAAGGCGCCCGTGATTTTTTCCCATTCCTCGGCGCGCGCACTGTGCCACCACGTTCGAGACGTGCCGGATGACATTCTGAAATTGGTGGCGCGCAACGGGGGCATTGTGATGGTAACATTTGTCCCGGAATATTTGACGGAACCAGACCGCGCCGACGAGGTGGCTGTCACCGCGGAACGGAGGCGACTCACGGAACTATATCCCCACGACGACGCACGGATCAAAGCCGCCCTTGAGGACTGGCGCAAAACGCACCCGGACCCGCGCAAGGCGACATTGCTGGATATTGCTGATCATTTCGACCACATCCGCGCCGTCGCAGGCATCGACCACGTGGGAATCGGCTCCGACTTCGAAGGTTTTCACAATCCGCCGGCGGGAATGGAGGACGTGTCGCGCTACCCCGAGTTGCTGGCGGAGCTTCTCAAACGCGGCTACACCGAGGAGGAGGTCAAGAAGGTGGCCGGCCAGAACCTTCTCCGTGTGTTGCGCGCGGCGGAACAAACGTCGGCGCGATTGCAGGCGGGAAAGTAATTTGGGGGGAGTTGACTTTCCGCACAACCCGTCCAATGATGGCGAGCCTAAAATGAGAGAGCTAAGAGTATTCTGCGCGGCGATCGGCGCGGTTTTTACGGGGATGACGGTCCTTGCAAAACCGGTTGATTTCGTAACGGACGTCAAACCGATTTTGGAGATGAATTGCGTGGCGTGCCACAATGCCCAGCACGCCGAGGAAAACGGCAAATACCGGCTGGATACCAGGGAAGAAGCCTTCAAACCCCACAAAAAGACCCAACGAATCCTGCCGGGACATCCCGACGACAGCGAAGTCTATTATTTGACAGTCCTGCCGGAGACGGACGACAGCCATATGCCGCCCGCAAATAAGACGGCGGCGCTTTCAAAAGAGGACTCCGAAACGTTGCGGCAATGGATCGCCGAAGGAGCAAATTGGCCGGACGGAATCACATTGACCGTCGTCATGAAAGTGAATTTCGTGCGGGACATCGAACCGGTGTTGGAGCATGGCGGTCCGTTGGCGGACAAAGCCAAAGACCTTCTGCGGCTTTGGCTTTCCCAGGGAGGCAAATGGCCGGCGGAGGTGAAATTTACCGGGGCAAAAGCAGCGCCGCCGGGGCCTGCTGTTTCGCCTGGGGAGAAAATTGATTTCGGCCGGGATGTCGAGCCGGTGCTGGCGGCGGGAGGGCCGCTTTCGGAATCGGCGCGACAAACATTGGCAATGTGGGTGAATCAGGGGGCATCGTGGCCGGCGGATTATCGTCTTGGGCCTGCCACCGGCGGCGCGCAACTCCGGGAAATGGAAGTCGTCGAGCAAATCCACGAGAAAATACTGGATACCGCAAAGGAAAAGACAGAGGCCGATATGAAGCCTTACACCAATGCCATCCCGGGAACCAGAGTGAGTTACGCGATGGTGCCGATTCCCGGCGGTCAATTCATCATGGGCAGCCCGGCGACGGAACCCCACCGCAACGCCGACGAGGGGCCTCAACATCCCGTGGCAATAGAACCGTTCTGGATGGAGAAATGCGAAGTCACGTGGAACGAATACGAGCTGTTCATGTATCCCGACGAAGGGGCGCCGGCGCCCCCTACCTACGGAACGACAAATTATACCAGCCCGGTCGCGGATGCTGTGGCCCGACCGACCAAGCCTTACGTCGAAATGAGTTTCGGGATGGGCAAGGACGGCTACCCGGCAATCAGCATGACGCAGCACGGTTGCAACATTTATTGCCAATGGCTGAGCGCCAAGACGGGGCATTTTTACCGGCTGCCGACGGAGGCGGAATGGGAATATGCCGCCCGGGCGGGCACAAAGACGGCATATTTTTGGGGAGATGACCCGGCCCAATTGGGTGATTACGCATGGGACGCCGACAACAGTGATTATAAATACCAAAAGGTCGGCCGCAAAAAACCGAATCCGTGGGGGCTTTACGACATCCTCGGCAACGTCGATGAATGGACACTCGATCAATACGACCCCAACTACTACAAGCGATTCACAACGTTGGTGACCGAGCCTTGGAACAAGCCGACGCAAACTTACCCGTTGGCCGTTCGCGGCGGCTCCTGGCAGGACGATGCCGACAAACTTCGGAGCGCGTGCCGCCGCGGTTCAAGCCCGGATTGGAAGATGCAGGACCCGCAGTTGCCCAAAAGCATTTGGTATTTTACGGACGCACAATTTGTTGGGTTCCGCATTATTCGCCCGCTGAAAATACCGTCCACCGAAGAGATGTTTAAGTATTGGCATCTCGGGGTCGAACGGGAATAATATGAGGCTCTAGTCTATGAATACCGTAAAATTCTCGAGTGGCGAATTGAACCGCCGCGATTTTCTTAAAACAACAACCACACTCGCCGCCGCCGCGGCGGTCGCCCCGGGCGTATTTGCCGCCGGCGACGATACGCTGAAACTGGCGTTGATCGGCTGCGGCGGACGCGGTTCCGGCGCCGCGAACCAGGCGTTGAGCACGGATGCCCCGCTCAAGCTCGTCGCCATGGCGGACGCTTTCAAAGACCGGCTTGACGGCAGTTACGACGAACTCAAGAAAATACACGCCGACCGGGTCGATGTGCTCGAAGAAAACAAATTTGTGGGCTTCGACGCGTATCAACACGCCATTGCGATGGCGGATGTCGTGATACTGGCGACGCCACCGGGTTTTCGTCCCCCGCACTTCGAGGAGGCGGTGCGCCAGGGCAAACACATTTTCATGGAAAAGCCGGTGGCCGTGGATGCTCCCGGAGTACGCAAGGTCCTTGCCGCGGCCGAAGAGGCCAAAAAGAAAAATCTCAAAGTGGCCGTCGGCCTCCAACGCCATCATCAGGCGGGCTATCTCGAAACCGTCCAGCGCCTGCACGATGGCGCCATTGGCGATATTGTGGCGATGCGCTGCTATTGGAACGGCAACAGTCCCTGGGTCCGCGAGCGTAAAAAGCTTGAGGAACAAGCCGGGCGTCCGCTGACCGAAATGGAATATCAAATGCGCAATTGGTATTATTTCGTCTGGCTTTGCGGCGATCACATTAACGAACAACACATCCACAATCTCGACGTTATCAATTGGGTAAAGCAGGGCCATCCCGTGCGCGCCTGGGGAATGGGCGGACGCGAAGTGCGCAAAGGAATCGACAACGGCGAAATTTTTGACCATCACGCCGTTGAATTCGAATACGCCGACGGTACCCGCCTTAGCAGCCAATGCCGGCACATACCGGGATGTTGGGACAATGTTTCGGAGCATGTGCAGGGCACCCAGGGTTTGTGCGACGTGAGCAGTTATAGAATCGAAGGCGCCCATCGCTGGAATTTTCCGAAATCCGCGGCGCGCGATCCGTACCAACAGGAACATGACGACTTTTTCGCCGCCATTCGCAAGGACGTGGCGTACAATGAAACCGCCGCCTATGGCGCGTACAGCACCATGACAGCGATCATGGGTCGCATGGCGACCTATTCGGGCAAGGAAATCGCATGGGATGACGCGATCAAATCCGAAATCGACACGATGCCCAAAGTCCTCGGCTGGGACGCCGACCCGCCGACCAAACCAGATTCCACAGGGCATTATCCGATCCCAGTTCCGGGCAAGACAATCACGGTGTAAAGGGTTCGTGAATTTTTTAGAAGGACAGATTGCGCGCGAACCGGCCGGCGGATCCCAGGGTTATTGGGCGGGAGCCCCTGGGTTTTTTTATGCGGCCGACGAAAGGGCTTGGTACCTGACCTATCGCATCCGGCGTCCGCGCGGCGTGGACCCGGACCGCGGCGGCGAAGCACGCATCGCTCGTTCCACCGACCTGCGGAAGTGGGATGACATTTGGTCGGTCAACAAGAGCGAATACGGCACTGCCTCAATCGAGCGGAGCGCCTTGCACAAAGGGCCGGATAAGCTCTGGCGCTACTTTACGAGTTACGTGGATCCTGCTGATGGCCGCTGGTGCGTCGCCGTTCTTCGCGGGTCAAACCCGGGGGATTTTGACGCCCGTGGCGCGAAAAAGATTTTGACCGCGGCCCCCTTAAAATTAGAGGGGATAAAGGACCCGTGGATTATGCAACATCAGGGCCGCTTCCACATGTTTTTGAGCGTGGCGACGGCCACTCCGAAAACCACAGGCCAATCGCACGCGACGTTGGATATCTACAACACAGGCGAATGCGTTTCGGCGACGGGACTTGCGACATCCGATGACTTGGAAACATGGCGCTGGGAAGGCATTATTTTCCGTCCCGAGAGCGGAGGTTGGGATGGCTACTGCCGTCGTATCAACAGTGTCATCGAATCGAATGGGCGTTACGTTGGATTTTACGACGGAAGCGCGAGTCACAAGGAGAATTATGAGGAGAAAACAGGACTCGCCACGTCATCGGACCTTATCCATTGGAAGACTTTGACGGCGGACGCGCCGGCATACACCAGTCCGCACGCTTCATATTCGCTTCGGTATGTCGATGCGCAGGTTTGCGGAAGTGAAGTGGTGATCTTTTATGAATTCGCACGCGCCGACGAAGCTCATGACCTGCGACTTTTGCGAATGCCCCGCGCCGAGTTCGATTCGTCTTTGAAGTGATACGGGCTTTCCTTATATTCTTTGCATGTCGCAACGCCACCTTTCCCGCGTCCTTCTAACGGCCGCGATCGCCACCGCGCTTTTCTTTCTCCCGGTAGGCGCCACCAATGCCGCAAAGGCCAAAATTTCGACGCAGGCGGGGCAGAGGGCGCAAATCGATCTGGCTATCGATAAGGTCAGGCCCGCTTTGGTTCGTATTCGCGTCGTTTCCACCGATTTTCGCGAGGGTCGGGAAGTCAAATTGCAGGAGGTCGGCTCCGGGGCCATCATTACAAAGGACGGCTACCTCATCACCAATCACCACGTTGCGGGACATGCAGTGAGGATATTTTGTACCTTGTGGGATCGGGAGGAGATTGAGGCGGAATTGATCGGGACGGACCCGCTGACGGATATCGCGGTGCTGAAGTTGATGCCGGAGAAGCCGCGGGAATTTGCGTATGCGAGCTTTGGCGATTCGTCAGCGTTGCGGGTCGGGGATCCGGTTTTGGCGATGGGGAGTCCGATGGCGCTTTCACAATCGGTTACGCTTGGAATCATCAGCAACACGGAAATGATTTTGCCACGGTTCTGGGGAGAAGCGGGGATGTTCCGCCTGGATGGGGAGGACGTGGGATCGCTCGTGCGCTGGATCGGCCATGATGCGGCGATTTACGGGGGGAATTCCGGCGGGCCACTCGTGAATTTGCGTGGGGAAATCGTGGGGATTAATGAAATCAGTTATGGACTGGCGGGGGCCATCCCGGGGAATTTGGCGAAGGCGGTGGCGTATCAAATCATGCACGGGAAGATTGAACGAAGCTGGCTTGGGATTGACCCGCAACCGTTGTTTAAGCGGATGAATGAGACGCAGGGAGTACTGGTGGCGGGTGTGCTGGATAATTCGCCGGCGGCCAAGGCGGGGTTGCACGCCGGGGATTTGCTTGTCAGCCTTAATAACAAGCCGGTCAATGTCCGATTTGGGGAGCAAATGCCGGATTTTATGGAACTGGCGACGAGCTTGCCGATTGGGGAGCAGGTTCCGGCGGTTGTGAAACGGGATGGGAAGGAAATCAAAGTGTCCATTGTTCCAGTGGAACGCGGCGAAATTTATCCGCCGGAACATGAATTGAAACAATGGGGCGTGACCGCGCGGGATTTTTCGTTTTTGCTCGCGAAGGAAATGAAACGACCGGATCTGGACGGAGTTCTGGTGACGAGCGTGCGACCGGGCGGTCCGGCGGGAGAAGCAAAGCCGGCAATCGAACCACACGACGTGCTGGCGGAAATTAACGGCACGCCGATCAAGTCCATCGCGGATTTGATGGAGAAGACCCGTGCGTTGACGGATGGGAAGAGCGAACCGGCGCCTGTGATTGCGACGTTCGAACGGAAGGGAGCCCGTTACCTGACGGTTGTGCAGGTCGGGATCGAGGATTTGAAGGACCCAGGGCTGGAAGTGACGAAGGCGTGGCTCCCGCTGGAGACGCGCGCAATCAGCCGGGAAATTGCGCAGCAACTGGGGCATCCGGATTTGAAGGGATTTTATATCACGCGGGTTTACCCCGAAAGCACGGCGGAGAAAGCGGGTCTGAAACCTGGCGACTTTATTGTTGCGGTCGATGGGGACAAGCTGTCAGCCTCCGGCCCGGAATATGAGGATGAGCTTTCGACGTTGATCCGCCAATATGACGTCGGCAAAACGGTTGAGTTGTCCGTGTTGCGCGATAATAAGGAGATGAAGATTTCGGTGGAACTGGCGCGCTCGCCGCGCGTTCGCCGGGAGATGAAGAAATATCGGAATGATGACTTTGAGTTTACGGCGCGCAATGTTTCCTTTTTTGACAGAGCGGAGGAGCAGTGGGACAAGGACCAGCACGGAGCGTTAATCGACGAAGTCAAGCCGGGGAGCTGGGCGGAGTTGGCCAATCTTTACGCGGGAGACCTGGTGGTGAGCGTGGACGGGAAGCCAGTCGATGACGTGGACACGCTGCGTCGCGTAATGGATGAGGTGGCGACGGAGAAGAAGCCCGTGCTGGTGATGAAGGTGCTGAGGGGCATCCACACTGCTTACCTGGAATTTGAGCCGAACTGGAAAAACTAAACGAAAGACTTTATGAACCGAACTAAAAGCGCGGTCGCGCTGGCGACGATCTTATTGACGATGACGGCGGGACTGCGCGCGGATGATTTGGGAGAGAAGGGACGTGAAATATTCAGCAAGAACCAGCATGCGGTGGTGACCGTCCAGGTGGTTTTGAAGGCGTCGTATTCCGGCAGCGGCCGGTCGTCCAACCCGAGTGAGACGAAGAGCGATATTACCGGGACGGTAATCGATCCATCGGGACTGGTTGTGGTGGCGCTCTCGGCGTGTGATCCGGCAGACCTTTACCGGCGGATCTCGGACGAATACAAATTGGAGACGGAGGTGAGCGACCTCAAGATTCTGCTGGACGACGGGACGGAGATTCCGGCGGAGATCGTATTACGGGACAAGGACTTGGATCTTGGGTATTTGCGTCCGAAAACGAAGCCAACGTCGCCGATGGCGGCGCTGGACTTGAGCAAATCGGCCCCGGCGGAGATGCTGGACCAGGTGATCGCGTTGAACCGGCTGAATCGGGCGGCGGGGCGCGCGTATTCCGCGTCGGTTGAACGCATCAGCGCGGTGATTCAGAAACCACGGACTTTTTACATTCCTGATTCATCGATGAGCACGACGGGGCTTGGGTCCCCGGTATTTTTGCCGGACGGAAGAGTGTTGGGTTTGTTTGTGATGCGGGCGG
Source organism: Verrucomicrobiia bacterium (assembly GCA_036272955.1). Lineage (GTDB taxonomy): Bacteria > Verrucomicrobiota > Verrucomicrobiia > Limisphaerales > Palsa-1400 > DATAUD01. The sequence goes on along the minus strand of DATAXU010000197.1, from coordinate 124 downwards.
TCAACTCCAACGGCAGTCGCAATCCACGAGACAGCATGACGACGATTATAATTCCCGCGGAGGATATTCTCAAGGGCGCCAAACAAGCCCCCGAAGCCAAAGGGGGCAGCGACAAACCAACCGA